>JAFQGD010000018.1 GCA_017398355.1 Akkermansia sp.
ATCGCTGATACCCAGCAACTCATGCAGGTCGGAGGTACTCATCTTGACGGACTTGAAGGTGAAAATCTTGAAGGCCTTGCCCTTGTCCACATCCTTCTGCGTCACCGCAAAGCCGAGGTTCAGGTCGATATTCGAGTTGAATGTGAGGGCTTGCTTCACCTTGATGGTCTGCAACTTGGCACCCGTCATATTGAGCGTGCAATTATCGAGCGTCAGGTTGGCGGCGGAGAGCGCCCCGCTGAGGGTCAGGCTGCTGTCGCTGCCTACGCTCAGATTCCCCGACACATTCAGAGCCATGGGCTTATTCTTCGCCACATCCACCAGCGTGAGTGTGGAGTGATTCAGCGTCAAATTGCCCGCCACCTTCATGCTACCATTGGCGTACAGCGTGGAACCGGTGAGCGCACTCGTCATCCCCTTGCCGGAGAGGGCAATGCTCTGGGCCTTGGTCTTATTCTCCAGACGGATGGATGCACCGTCTTTCGCCGTCAGGCTGGCGGCGGTTATCTTGCCGGCGGAAACGATATCGCCCCCGGACACGGTGACTACGGAGGTCTTGCCATTCATCGCCAAGCCCTTAGCACTGGCTTTCAGCGTGCCGTCTTCCGTGATATTGAGCTTATTTGCTGCCAGCTTCGCCTTATCTCCCAGCGTGACAAGGCCTTTCACATTCAACTCACCTGTACCGGAAAGAGTACCATTGATGAGGCCACCCGAGAGCGTAGCATCTTTGATGAGGTTGAGCTGAGAGCCCTTCATCAGCTCGCCACCGCTCATGGTAAACGTACCGGCATACTTCTTGCCGCTCTTGATGGTGGCAGACCCGGAAAGCGTGATAGCATTCTCAATGACTTTGCTCCCCAGATTCAGCGTGCCGCCGGAGAGGGTAATCTCGCCCGTACCGAAGGAGGTATTGCCCTTAGCCGTGACCGTTGCGCCCTTGATGGTGGTGCCACCCTTGTAGCTGTTGGCCTCATTCATCGTCACCTTGGCCTTGGCACCGCCGGTGATGGTGACGGAAGCCTCCCCGCTAATCGAGCCGGGATTCTTTTTATCGCTCTTCAGCGTGAGGCTCTTGGTGGGGCTGATGGTCACCTCCCCGGGAGCCACCGGCCCTGAGATGGTGACGGTGCCATCTGCAATCGTCACATTGTCCTTATTAGCAAAATCCGCAGGGGTGCCGGACGGCAATTTCCATCCCCCTGCGCCTACCTGCCACACCGTTTTTTTAGCATTGAGCCATGTAAGATTTGCCCCCGCGGGTTCCGGACCCTTGATAAATCCTAAAGTCAACACCACACCGCCTGCCGTATCCTGCCACTTCGTCACCTCCATTGCTGCGGCATTCTCTCGCTCCGCCACAAGGAAGGACACCCCATTATTCTCAACCGAAAGTCCGGTGAGCGTGACTGTATAGGAAGCAGTATTTTGCTTAAAAGATTTCCAAAGAGCATCGGTAAAATCAACGGTCAACGCCGCATCCTTTGCCATGGTGATTCCGTCCAACTGCTTACTTTCAAGCGCTGCCAATGTAAGGGTATTAGAACCACCCAAGGTAGCAGTGGCGCCACTTACTGAAAATGCGCTATCAGCATCCAACGACATGGAGCTGAGCGTGGCATTCGAGTAGATGTTGACCGTGCTATTTTGCAGAGACAAACTGCTGAGGGAAACATTTTTTCCTACACTATCCACCGTTACTTTCGCATCATGAATGACGGCCGGAGTCTTACCGACAGAGGCAAGCTTGGTGGCTGTCAGGGATACTCCGCTCAGGAAAGCGGTCTTGTCATTCGCCTCCAGAGAAATAGCGTTCACACCCTCACTTCCTGCCCCCACTACGCATCCTCCAATAGTAGCCGTGACAGAGCTATTCACCGTGAGAGATTGAAGCGTCATATCCGAGTTTACATGAAGGGAACCACCCTCCACCAAAACGGAACCGGTATAAAAACTATTATCAGCCCCTGCCCCCAGCTCCAGCACGCCTTTACCTTTCTTGATGATAGAAGCAGAAGAATCCTTCGAAGCCACGCCACTCCCCAACGAAACTTTTGTTCCCGCCTCATTGTCAACCGTCATCTTAGCCCCTACCCCCAAATACACATCATTGAATGTGCCTGTATACGCTCCGTTTTTCTCCACAGCTTCCTGAATATTCCCGGAGAACAACACATTACCCTGCAACAAAAGGTTTGCCGAATCGGCCACATACACGGCACCGCCTAACTTTTCCGAACTCACCGAGGTGAAGCTACTGTCCTTGATTGTCGTTGTCCCGGATTCCGTACGCACGGCACCGCCATTCTCGGTTGACACCACATACTCAAACGTATCACCATTGACAACGGACTGATTGACATGAATTGTCGGTCCAAGCGGCAGGTTGCTATAATCTGCCGCCAACAAAGCGGGAGCAATGACCAATATCAATACGGAAGAGAGGAAAGGAGAGGGTTTCATACTATGATGGGAGCTGATGGATGGTAAAAGCCGAAAATAACACTCACGGCCACACCGTAACAGTCTATACAATCAGCTCCGAAAGTCAAGCAGAAAACTCCCGGCTCAGCAAAGTCTTTTGCGTTTGAAATCGCTTCGGCTGTGAAGCACATAAAGGCAGACTCCGCAGAGGTTTACAATACCGGCAACCCAAAAAGCAGCATGATACCCCGCTACATGCACAAGAGCCCCTCCGCACAGGGTGCCAATGCCCACGCCGAATTCCCAAGAGACCAACAAGGTAGAGTTGGCAGTACCACGCTGATCGCGGGAAACAATGTTCATGAACATTGTCTGCAATGCCGGAAACATATGCCCATTGCCAAGTCCCATGAAAAAGGCAGAAACATAAAAAGCCCACACATAAGGCACCGCTGCAAAAAGCCCGTAGCCCAGCAGCCCCAACAACACACCCACCGTACCATTGCGTATGATGCGCCCACGCCGTAAACTGCGGCTCCCTACCAAACGAGACAGAATAAGCCCCACTGCAAACATAAAGAAAAAGCCGCCGGTTCCCCCGGTGATTCCCAGCTCCTCCTTGCCATACAAAGCAATGTAGGTGGACACCACGCCATAAGAAAAGGCGCTGCATATCACCACAAGCCCAAAGCTCCACCCTTTCCACAACAATATATTGCGCAAGCGCAACGGGGCGTGCGCCTTGGGGCGGGACCTAGGGAAACGAATGGATACAGTTAGCAGAAGCCCCAACAAGGCAATGCATATACTCCCCCACATCAACACGCGAAAATCATAAAACCACCCATACAAGCACAGCCCCACGGCCGGAGCCGTAGCCATGGCCAGATTGTTGCTGAGGCCATAATAACCAATGCCCTCCGCTCGGCGACTGAAAGGCAGGAAATCCACCGCCACTGTGCTGTTGGACACCGTGGTGAGACCAAATGGAGCCCCATGCAGCGTGCGCACCACCGCAATCAGGAGCAAGCTGCCGGCCAGCGGGTATCCCAAAAAGCAAAGAGCAAAGAGAACATAGCTCCCCACCAACACCGCTCGCCGAGGATAGGAATCCACGATGTATCCGCTGAATAAGCGTATGAAAATGGCTGTGATGCTATACCCCACCATCACCCAGCCTATTGTCTCGGCATCTGCATGAAACTCATCACTCAAATACAAAGGAAAGGCCGGTTGCATGAGCATGAATGAAAAAAATATCAGGAAATTTCCCACCCACGTCTTCGTATACCCTGCATTCCATAATCGCGATTGTTGACTCTCACTCATGCTGTATTTGCGCCACCCGCAACCGGGGCAATCATACACCCTTGCGCCACGCCCCGCAAGTGCAATCACGCGCATTTTGCAACATTGACACAACCGCCCGGCTGCGTTACAATGCTGCACGACATGAAAGAAACCATTTCTGATATCAAAACCCGCCGTAGCTGCCGCAAGTACACCTCCCAACAAGTGGATGAAGAAACGCTCAACACCGTGCTGGATGCTGCCACCTACACCCCAACCGGCCGTGGTAAACAGTCTCCCAAAATGGTCGTTGTACAAGACCCCGCCGTACTGGCGCATCTTTCGAAACTCAACGCCCGCATCATGGATGCCAAGCACGACCCCATGTATGGTGCTCCCACAGCCGTTATCGTCTTTGCAGACAAAACATGGTCTACCGGCCACCAAGATGCTGCGCTGGTCATGGGCACCCTCATGCTGGCGGCGCACGCCTGCGGCTTGGCCTCCTGCTGGATCAACCGCGCCAAGGAAATGTTCGAACTGCCGGAAGGCGCCCCCTATTTAGCAAAATGGGGATTGGGAGACGAGTACGAGGGTATGGGCATTTGCATCTTGGGCTATGAGGCAGAGGGCGGCACCGTTGCCCCCAAACCCCGTAAGGATGACTACATCATCCGCGATTAACTCGCCATCCCTTTTCCCGCAATTATAAAAAACTCTCCGCAACCACAGCGCGGAGAGTTTTTTATTGTGAAGATTGAAAAGGAATCTCCTTTAAGCATTGTCCACCACACCATCGCGGATGATGAGGGTCCTATCCCCACGCGCCGCGATAGAGGCATCATGTGTCACCGTCACCAGTGTTTTTCCGCCTTCCTCAGCCAAGCTGAAAAGCAAATCAAGGATTTGACCGCCATTGCGGGAATCCAGATTTCCGGTAGGCTCATCCGCAAAGATGATATCAGGATTATGAGCCAGCGCGCGGGCGATAGCTACACGCTGCTGCTCACCACCGGAAAGTTCATTAGGCAAGTGATTCAAGCGATCACCAAGCCCCACACGTTCCAAAAGTGCCACCACATGCTCCGTAGCCTCGCGCCCGGCCACCGCCGTAGCGAGGGATGCGTTTTCCAGCGCAGTCAGCTCCGGCATCAGCATGTAGTTTTGGAAGATAAAGCCCATCGTCTTGTTGCGGAAGAGAGCGCGCTTCTTCAGGTTGAGAGCATAAATATCCGTACCGGCAATCACCACCTGCCCCTGCTGTGGCTGCTCCAAACCGGCCAAGGTATACATGAGTGTGGTTTTACCGGCTCCGCTCGGCCCGCATAAAAAGACTTTTTCACCACGGGCAATGTGCAAATCCAAACCATGCAATACCTCTATGGTCTTTTGCCCAATGCTGTAGCTGCGGTGCAAATTCGTTGCTGTTATCATGCTCGTACAAGTTCTATATTGTCAATAAGGCGCACATCACCAAACCAAGCGGCCACTGCCAGCAATGCCATACGGTCATCCGCCACCGGTGCGTGGAGAGTCTCAGCATCTACCAGTTCCACATAATCTATACGCACCCCGTCAATGCTCTTCAATGCGTGCTCCACCGCGCCGCGCACTTCTTCCACCGCTGCCCCGGCAGCATAAGCCACTGCCGCTGCGCGGAGAGCTGCGCTTATTTGCGGTGCTGCAGCGCGGTGCTCCGGCAGCAGGCGCACATTGCGGCTGGAGAGCGCCAAGCCATCGGCCTCACGCACAATTTCTGCACCATGCAGCACGACCGGTATATCCAAATCCCGCACCATGCGGCGCAGTATCGCCAATTGTTGGTAATCTTTCTTGCCAAAAATCGCATCCGTGGGCTGCACCAAGTTGAAAAGCTTGCACACCACCAAGCACACACCCGCAAAATGCCCCGGGCGGCTGGCTCCGCACAGTACCGTCGATAAATGAGTTTCCTCCATCACCATGGAGCGATCTGCGCTATACATCATTTCAGGTGTCGGCATAAAGACCACATCCACGCCGCATTCCCGGCACACCGCTATATCTGTCTCCGGCGTCTGCGGATATGCGGCCAAATCCCCCGCATTGTCAAACTGCACCGGATTGAGGAATATGCTGGATACAACCACCCCCTGCTCACCGGCAAGCTCACGCGCCTGCCGCATCAACGATGCATGCCCGGCATGCAATGCGCCCATCGTCGGCACAAACACTATCCGCTTACCCCGTGCCTCCTGCAAACCGGCACGGAGCTCTTCCTTTGTATAGGCTATCTGCATGCGCTCTATCCTATCATATCTTGCGCATTCATTCAAGCACAACAGCATCTCCGTCTATGGCAAACGCATTAGGATTATGACACATCTGCGTGATTTCAAATTTCAGATTTCAAATTTATAATTTATTGGAGCTAGCTGACTTGCGTCAGATGCAAAGCGAAGCGATAACGAAACTTTGGCCTCGCCCCGCCTTCAAGGCGGAGGCAGCAAGCGCAGATGCCCCCACCCATTTTCTTGCGCGACAGCGCCCATTTTTTCAATGTGAAATTTGAAATATGAATTTTGCAATTTAAATTCAAGCACTAGCAGCTATTTAAGTCAGATCTCGCCTTAATGCGTTTGCCCTGCCCAAAGGCAAAACCTTTGAAATTTGCAGATTTGTTTGCGAGCCGGAGTCGCGCCGCATTTTGAGCCCGCCGCAGGACGGGCGAAATTTCCCCTGCGGGCTTAAAATTCCGCGGGATTTCTGCCCGACAAATGGCTCTTCATCGGGCATTTTGCTCAAACTTTGGAACACATATATGGAGTCATAAGCGATTCAAAGCTTTATTCGGCCTTATTCCCTGCCTATAAGGGGGAGTAAACAAAAGCTTGCCGTATATCTGACAACCGCACGCTAAGAATAGCGCCCGAACCGCAACAAGGCGATTCGGGCGCTGAAGGATAACGCGTATGAGGCTGAGCTTTAGTGGCTGCTAAGAGTCGTGATGTAGTAGCCGGCAATCACAGCCGTACCAATCACGCCGGCCACATTGGGACCCATAGCGTGCATGAGCAAGAAGTTGGTGCGGTCTGCCTGCTGCCCCACGTTGTGGGACACGCGGGCTGCCATCGGCACAGCGGATACACCGGCAGAGCCAATGAGCGGGTTGATGGGGGACTTGCGCCACCCGGGCACCAGGTTCATAAGCTGGGCGCAGAGGAGACCACAGATGGTCGCCACGGCGAATGCCACCACACCCAAGCAGATAATGAGGATGGTTTCCGGCTGCAAGAAGCGAACACCCTGCATGGTAAGACCCACGGATACACCCAGAAGAATAGTGGTGATATTCATGAGCTCATTCTGAGCACAGGTCACCAGGCGCTCCGTTACCTTACATTCACGCAGGAAGTTACCCAACATGAGCATACCCAGCAAGGGGGCTGCATCCGGGCAGAGGAGAATCGTCACCAGTGTCACCGTGAAGCAGAAGAACAACTTCTCACCCTTGGACACCTCGCGCAGGCTCTTCATCTTAATCTTGCGCTGAGCCTCTGTGGTGAACAGCTTCATGAAAGGAGGCTGGATGAGCGGCACCAAAGCCATGTAGGTGTAGGCAGCCACAGCAATGGCACCCAGCAGGTGGGGAGCCAGCTTGCCGGCCAAGAAGATGGAGGTAGGACCATCTGCACCACCGATGATACCGATGGCAGAGGCCTCTCCCTTGGTGAAACCAAGAGCCACAGCAGCCAAGAACGTGAATGCCACGCCACCTTGGGCGGCCGCACCCAGCAGCAGAGCCTTGGGAGAAGCCAAAAGCGGGCCGAAGTCTGTGAGCGCCCCCACTCCCATGAAGATGATGGCGGGGAAAATCTCACACTTGATACCAAGGCCAATCCAGTCGAACAGGCCACCCTCGAACTTCATGAACATGACCTTCTCGGGCTTCTGGCCCTTTACAACCACCTTGCCCTTCTGAACCTTACCGTTTGCATCCACAGCTTCCGTCACCACCATGGGGGTATCCATAGCGGTGTCGTACTTGGCCTTGTCCTCAGGGGTGAGACCATCTGTGCTTTGGAGGGTGATACCAGGGTCCTCGAAGCGGGCAATCTGAGCGGAAAGGAAGCCAACATCGTTCATGATGGAGGTTTCTACCTTGCCGTTCTCGATAGCGACCACCTCGCGCTGGGCTTGGGTGATGACCATGCCGTTATCGGGGATATTGGCAATAAGAGCGCCGAATGCAATCGGCACGAGCAGCAGAGGTTCAAACTGCTTTGCCACACCCAAGAACAACAGGATCGCCACAATGCCCCACATCGTGTACATCTGCCAAGTCATGGAGAAAAGACCCATGCCGGAGATGAAGTTTGCGAAGGATTGAATGAGATCTTGCATATTGCAATGGATTTACGAACTTACAGAAATTGCCCCCTGCACTATGGTACAGGGTACAACCTGCCGCACACGCGGCTTAACCAAGGTATGCAAGAGCCTGACCTTCAGCCACGGTGTCACCGGGCTTCACGGCGAAGGAAGAAACCGTACCGGCTGCGGGAGCGTAAATCACGGTGTTCATCTTCATAGCTTCCAAGGTAAGAACTTGGTCGCCCTCCTTCACAGCTGTGCCGGGCTGCACATCCAGAGAAACAACCTTACCGGCAAGGGGGCTGGAGATGGGGGTACCGGCACCGGCGGGAGCGGGTGCTGCTGCAGGTGCAGGTGCTGCAGCGGGTGCAGGTGCTGCAGCGGGTGCAGGAGCCACCACAGGAGCAGCAACGGGAGCGGGTGCAGCCACAGGGGCGGGAGCGGGTGCAGCGGAGGGAGTGGTGCCACCCACGGTTTCTACGGTTACATCAAAGGTCTGACCGGCAACGGTAATACGGAGTTGTTTCATTGTTTTTTTGTTCTATTGGTTTAATTTTGAAGATAGGAGAAGTGTTGAGGTGTCGCTCTGTCAGCGACGGGTGGGAAAATGAGAGTTCATGATGGAGATGCGGCCATTTTGGCCATAGCTGCCATCTACGGGCTTGATGTCGAGGATGCGGGCTTCCTTACCCACCGTTACCTTGACAGCAGCGGCGATGGCGGCCACCACCTGCGGAGTGATGCTGGAGGCTGCGGCATCATAAATGCCGGCGGCCAGAGCAGCCACTTCTGCCGGGGTCGGCTCCGGTACTGCGGCAACTGGTATGGGTGCCGGGGTAGGTGCGGTGGCTGCCAATGCGGCCTTGGCGGCATCTTCCTTCGCCTTGCGAGAGGCTTCCAGACGCACGGCCACTGAGCCCGATATGGTCAATATCAGGCTCAGGAAGACAAGGCAGGCAAACACCACAATCATACCCGTGACCTGGTAGGTCACAGCATCCATATCCAGTCCTGCAGCGAGTGTCTGTAGGGATGTTATCATGTTGTTTGTTTGGTTGGTTTATTGTAACAAGATTAGAGAGGCATATTGCCGTGCTTCTTGGCAGGGCGCGTTTCGCGCTTGCTCAAGAGGGTACGGAGGGTAAGGGCAATGCGAGCGCGCGTTTCCTTGGGGTTGATGACCTCTGTCACCTGGTCGGAAGCAGCGGCGGCATAGGGATTATAGAAAGCGGCGGTGTACTCATCAAGCAGCTCCTTGCGGCGAGCCTCGCGGGCTTCGTCATCCTCTATCGCCTTGAGCTCGCGACCATACAGCACCGGTACGGCGCCCTGGGCACCCATCACGGCAATCTCCGCACAGGGCCAAGCAAATACGGCATCTGCACCCAATCCCTTGCAGCACATGGCAATGTAGGCACCGCCGTATGCCTTGCGGAGAATCATGGTCACCTTGGGAACGGTGGCTGCGGAGTATGCAAAAATCATCTTGGCACCATGGCGGATAATACCACCGCGTTCCTGCTGCTTGCCGGGCAGGAAGCCGGGTACATCCACCAAGTTCACCACGGGGATGTTGAACGAATCACAGCAACGAATGAAGCGGGCAGCTTTGTCGGAAGCATCAATATCCAAACAACCGGCCTTCACCGCAGGCTGGTTGGCGATGATACCCACTACCATACCACAAATGCGGCCGAAGCCCACGATGACATTGCCGGCAAAATTGGCATGAACTTCCATGAAGGAGCCTTCGTCCACCAAGCGGGCAATCACCTTCTGCATGTCAAGCGGGGTGTTGTTGTTCTCGGGGATGATATCGTTCATACCCTCATCATCCGCAATATCAAGCGGCTGGGAGAGGTCATGGGGCGGATCCTGCGTGTTGTTGGACGGAAGATAGGTGAGCAGACGCTTGGCAATGTTGATGGCATCTTCATCCGTCTCTGCCACAAAGTGAGCGTTGCCGGATACGGAGGAATGCACAGCGGCACCGCCGATTTCTTCCATGGTGCATTTCTCGTACGTCACCTGCTCAATCACCTTGGGGCCGGTGATGTACATGCCGGCAGCCCCGCCCTTGCGGATGATGATGAAATCTGTGAGCGCGGGGGAATACGCTGCACCGCCGGCACAGGGTCCCAAAATAAGAGAAATCTGTGGCACTACTCCGCTAGCGGCCACATTGTTGTAGAATACATTGGCAAACCCTGTCAGGGAATCTACGCCCTCCTGCAGGCGCGCACCACCGGAGTCATTCATCTGAATGATGGGCATGCCGGCCTTGAGGGCGTACTGCTGCGCATCACATATCTTCTGGGCATGCATGTAGCCCAGAGAACCACCCTGAGCCATGAAATCTGCGGAAACGGCGGCTACGGGGCGTCCATCCACCAAACCAAAACCGGAAACAATACCTTCACCGGGAATATACTTCTCCAGCATACCGAAATTGCTGCAGTGGTGGCGGGTGTGCATGCCGATTTCTGTGAAAGAGCCGGCATCATACAAACAATCTACGCGCTCACGAGCCGTCCAGTCGCCTTTGGCGTGGCGTTGTTCAATCTTTTCCTGACCGCCGGAAAGAATGACTTTCTTACGGCGTTCCTCAAGCTCTTCAAGCAGTTTGGGATCTATGGCCATATGTTTTAATGGGTATGTGGGTATACAGAAATAGACAACGATAGAGACTGCTCTACCGCAAATCCATTCTACGCAGCCCCATTCTAGCAGTTTCACCCCCTTTTGAAAAGCAAAAAGCTCGTTACCACATGCGTTTTTTTCAAAATTTATTTTTAAGAAGAACAAACTAATTGAAAATAAGACGAAAGCAGATAATCACCGAAAATTATTTCAAAAAAAGTCAAAAAAAAGGCTTGCATCCGGTAGCAATTTGCGTATAATGAGCCCGCTTCTTTCTGATGCGGTGAGCATCTGAGTAAAAAGAATGCGGGCGTAGCTCAGTGGTAGAGCGCAACCTTGCCAAGGTTGATGTCGTGGGTTCGAA
>JAFQGD010000019.1 GCA_017398355.1 Akkermansia sp.
ACTCTTGTTATCCTGAATGGTGAGCTCCGTATTTTTAATCGCAACGGCACCGCCTCCATTATATGATTTGTTATCCCGGAAAAGCACATTTCCATTGCCGGTAATGTTGACAACACACGCCTGAGGAGAATTAGCTTCTTCGCTGATAGAATCTGCCATACCGGCATTGATGACAGAGCCACCCCATAAGTTGTAATTCGAGCCACTCCCGCCTAAGACCCCACCACCCCATTCATACCATGTGGATCTAAAGCGGTGATGTTTGAATTCGAGTGTTTTGAGGTTGGAGAACGATAATTCATCCCCGACGAGAGCAAAGCCCTGCGTGCAATAATCTACTACAGGTGGGCTGGTGTTTTCTTTGTAGCAAATGAGCGCTTCAAAAGTCAGCGTGTAGGTAGGAGTATCTCCTGCGCCGATGTATGATGAACTACCTTTTGAAAATACAGTAGCATACTGGTACAAAGTATCAGAAGAAATGCTCACCTCCTCAGCCTGAGTTGAGGGGTATGAAGACAAGGCGGCAACAGTCACTAACAAAGCAGAACGAAGAGAAAGAGGGAGATGCAGTTTCATAATTTCAAAATTGAATAATAAGAACATTCCTAAGATACATCATTCCAAATGCTGAGGGCAAGCTTTATTTTCTTAGAGCTTGAAAATTATGCTTGTTCGAGTATACTTTGTGATTTTTTTCTGTTCATCTTTTATCAGATTTGACAAGCAATCCAAAGTATAACTGCTTGAGTTTTTCGTTTACAACAAAACCCTCAGCATTTAAAATGCTGAGGGCAAGGAGAAAGTAGCAGATGTCGCAGTAAATCAGGGTACGCGCTTTATATCAGGTGTCCCATGCGGTCGCGCTTGGTGTCGAGGTAGTGTTTATTGTCCTCGTTGGCGGGGATGCTGATGGGGAGCTGCTCCACTACATCGAGCCCGTGGCCGGAGAGACCCACGATTTTGCGGGGGTTATTTGTGAGGAGGCGCAGGTGGCGCACGCCGAGGTCGCGCAGGATTTGGGCACCCACGCCGTAGTCTCTTAAATCGGGGGCAAAGCCGAGTTTAATATTGGCATCCACCGTATCCAAGCCTTGCTCTTGCAATTTATAGGCGTGCAGTTTGGCAGAGAGACCGATACCGCGCCCTTCTTGGCGCAGGTAGAGGATGATGCCGCCTTCCTGTGCCACACGGCGCATGGCGGTGTGCAACTGGCTACCGCAATCGCAGCGACGGCTCCCGAAGACATCCCCGGTGAGGCATTCGCTGTGAACTCGGCACAGGATGGGTTTTTCCGGGTCAATTTCTCCGTGTACGAGGGCTAAATGTGTTTTGCCATCCACTTTAGAGTGGTAGGAGTAGCAATCAAAATCACCGAAATCAGTGGGGAGTTTGACGCACTCCTCGCGCACAATCAGTTTTTCCGTATGCTGGCGGTGCTCAATAATTTGAGCGAGGGAGCAAGCTTTGAGGTCATACTGCTTTTGGAAGCTGCCGAGCTCACCCAGACGAGCCATGGTGCCGTCTTCTTTCATGATTTCGCAGCAAACGCCGACGGGTTCCATGCCGGCAATGCGCAGCAAGTCTACCGTGCCCTCTGTATGCCCGGCACGGCGGATGACACCACCCTCAACCGCACGCAGGGGGAAGCAGTGCCCCGGCTGCACAAAATCATCTAAACCGGCTTTGGGGTCTGCCAGTTTCATGGTGGTGATAGAGCGTTCGAATGCGCTGATGCCGGTAGTGGTTCCTTCTTTAGCATCTACGCTTACGGTGAAGGCGGTGTGGTGTTTTTCCGTGTTGTGCTGAGCTTGCATGGGCAGCCCGAGGGAATCCACTTTTTCGGGAGCCATGGGCACACAGATGAGCCCACGGGCATGTGTTGCCATGAAGTTGATATTCTGCGGTGTGGCAAATTGCCCGGCACACACCAAATCCGCTTCATTTTCGCGGTGCGGGTCATCCGTCATCAGAATGAGCTTGCCCATGCGCAAATCTGCCAGCACTTCTTCTAGCGGGGAGTATGTGATGGGGTCTACACCATCCGCTACCGGTACGCTATCTGAGGGAGTCTGCGCAGGTTCCTGTTGCTGCTTGCAGCCGCAAGGGCAGGGGGGGGCGGGAGTTTCCTCTACAGCTGTATCCTCCATGGTGGCTGCATCACATTGGGTGATGAATGTGTTGATGTCGAACACACCATTGGTTGCTGTGAATTCAACTTGCTTCATAGCTTATTTGTTCATTTTTGCCCAAGAATCTCGCAGCCCAACGGAACGGTTGAAGACTGGGTGTTCCGGGCTATGGTCATAGCGGTCTGCTACGAAGTAGCCGGTACGCTCAAACTGGCACAGGAACTCTGCCGGAGCTGTAGCAAGAGCCGGTTCCACAACTGCTTCGGTCAGAGTTGTCAGGGAGTTTTCATTGAGGGAAGCCAAGAAGCCTGCCTCGTTGGCATCCGGTGCTTCATCCTTGAACAGGCGGTCATACAAGCGGATTTCTGCCTTTACACCATATTTTGCTGATACCCAGTGAATAGCTCCCTTGCACTTGATGCCTTCCGGTGGGTTGGCTCCCACTGTGCCGGGCAGTATTTCTGCTTGTACCTCTGTCACCTTTCCATCGGCATCCGCCGTGTAGCCGGTGCAAATCATGCAATATCCACCGCGGAGGCGTACACAAGCACCGGGGGAGAGTCGCGGTTACTTTTTTGGCGGCTCTACCATGAAGTCTTCTTCATCAATCCACACTTCCTTGGTGAGGGTGATTTTTCTGTTGCCCAGTTCCGGTTTTTCGGGGTTGATGACCACTTCCACTTCCTCCTCAAAATCATCCGGTACGTTGGTGAGCACAAGCTTGAGGGGGCGGAGCACAGCCATGCGGCGCTCGGCATTGGCATTGAGCTCTGCGCGCACGGCATTTTCCAGACGTGCCACATCGGTGTTGCCGTTGAATTTGGTAATGCCCACGCCTTCGCAGAAATCCACAATGGCTTTGGCCGGGTAACCTCGGCGGCGCATACCACAAATTGTGGGCATGCGGGGGTCGTCCCACCCGGCGACGTAGTTTTCTTCCACCATTTGGCGAAGTTTACGCTTGCTCATCACAGTGTAAGTGATGTTGAGGCGCGAGAACTCTCGCTGGCGGGGACGCGAGGGGACAGGGCAGTTATCTATCACCCAATCGTAGAGCGGGCGGTGGTTTTCAAACTCCAAGGTACACAAGGAATGGGTGATGTGCTCGTAGGCATCTTCCAGCGGGTGGGCAAAGTCATACATGGGGTAGATGTACCATTTGTCTCCCGTGTTGTGGTGGTGGTCATACGATATGCGGTAGATGACGGGGTCACGCATGTTCATGTTGCTGCTGGCCATGTCTATCTTTGCGCGCAGCACGGCAGCCCCCTCTGCGTAATCCCCGCGCTTCATGGCTTCAAATAGAGCCAAGTTTTCTTCCACCGATGTATGACGGTAGGGGGATTCTGTGCCGGGAGTCACCAAATTGCCACGCTGCTGGCGCATGGTTTCGCGGTCTTGCAGGTCAACATAAGCAAGGCCGTTTTTGATGAGATGAACTGCACAATCGTAGTAAAATTGAAAAATGTTGGAGGCCCAGTAGAGGTGCTCTCCCCAATCAAATCCGAGCCAGTGAATGTCTTCTTGGATGGAGTTGACGAACTCGACGTCTTCCTTGCACGGGTTGGTGTCATCAAAACGCAGGTGACACACAGCTCCTAAATGGGCATACTCGCGTGCGATGCCAAAATCCAGGCAAATGGCTTTGGCGTGGCCTATATGCAAATACCCGTTCGGTTCCGGGGGGAAACGCGTGATAGGAGCTTTGCAATAGCCTTCGGATACTTCCTGCGCTACCCAGTCGCGGATGAAATCTCGTTTTTCCTCTGTCATCATGCGCGAAAGTCTACCCTCAATCCTGCCCGGAATCAAGCATTTTCCGGCAAATGACAGAATGAATAGGTAGATTTATTCCGTTTTTTCAGCGTGCGAAAAGCAGTGCAACGAGGATTCTTTGCCGCCCTTTGAGGAAATGAAATGTAAAAACACCCAAAAAGAAGAGGATAACAATGAAAAAGAGACTAGTGGACACAATGAGGCATCGTGTCCGTTAATTGTAAGTGGAAACTGGTCATTGCTCTTAGCGTGGGCATGTGAAAAGAGTAAACAAAGACGACAGCTGCTCCCATTTGAGCCATGCTTGTTTTTGTTTGCGGAAATTGTTGGGTCATGTATGTTCTCTATCGCTTACTAGATGTTTTCACTCGCAATAAGGTACGCGGTGTGATAGAGTACTCTCATGAACAGGCAGCTTCTGGAGAAAAGTCTCGGATACGTATTTACGGATGCCGCGTGGTTAGAACAGGCACTCACTCATCCCAGTGTGGATCAGAAACGCAGCACTAATTTGGCGTACGAACGGTTAGAGTTTTTGGGAGATGCCGTTTTGGAGTTATCTGTCAGTCGGGAGCTGTTTACCTTATTTCCGCGTGCAGATGAGGGATTGCTTACGAAGATGCGCGCCGGTATAGTGAGCCGACAGAATTTGGCATGCCTTTGTGTAGAATTGGGGTGGATCGACCAATTGCGAATGAGCCCGCAACTGGAAAATACCGGAGGCCGGCAGACCCTTTCTGTGCAAGCCAATACATTTGAGAGTGTGATTGGGGCTGTGATGATGGATTCAAATTACAATGCAGCCCGCAAAGTTTCGTTGAATTTGCTGCGAGAAAGTTTGGAGCGCGCAGAAAGCTTTGTGCAGGTGAACCATAAAGGGCTTTTGCTGGAGACTCTACAAGCTGTGGATGGCTGTGGCCCCACCTACCGAGTAGAGTTGGTAGATGAGGCAAAAACAGCCGGGCCGTTTCGAGCGTATGCTTGTTGGCAT
This sequence comes from Akkermansia sp., assembly GCA_017398355.1. Lineage (GTDB taxonomy): Bacteria > Verrucomicrobiota > Verrucomicrobiia > Verrucomicrobiales > Akkermansiaceae > Akkermansia. Next base: position 4,897 of record JAFQGD010000019.1, read on the forward strand.
GATGCTCCCCTTGGTGTGGGGGAAGGACCTAACAAGCACAAAGCAGAGATGGCTGCAGCGGCAGATGCTATGCAGAAAATGCTCTGGAAAGAGAAAAAATGAGGCATGGTACGCTTTTTCTGCTTCACATGCGTTTAAATCTGACTATAATGGGCGTGTTCAACAACTTTTTTGCTTATGAAGATTTGGTTTGATGGCAAGTTGGTAGATCAGGAGGAAGCCAAGGTTTCTGTCTTTGACCACGGTGTTTTGTATGGCGACGGCTGCTTTGAAGGTATTCGTTTTTATTCCGGCAAGGTTTTCCGTTTGGAGGAGCACATTGTGCGTTTGTTCAACTCCATGCGCTACTTGATGATAGACCTTCCTTGGAGCTTTGAGGAGGTTTGCAAGGCAACGGAAGAAACGGTGGCCGCCAGCGGTATGGAGGATGGCTATATCCGCCTTGTCGTGACCCGTGGCAAGGGGGATTTGGGGCTCAACCCCCGCAATTGCCCCCAGTCCAGCATGTTTATCATTGTGCAGAATATTGCGCTGTATCCCAAGGAGATGTATGAAAACGGTCTGAGCATGATTACGAGCTCCTACCGTCGTCCCAATCCTGATGTCCTGTGCCAGCAGGTGAAGAGCTTGAATTACCTCAACGGCATTTCTGCCAAGATTGAGGCTGTGCAGCAGGGGGCGGGAGAGGCTCTCATGCTCAACCAGCGTGGTAATGTTGCTGAATGCACAGGGGACAATATTTTCATCGTTTCCAACGGTGTGGTGGCAACCCCCCCGCTCACAGAGTGTGCATTGGGGGGTATTACCCGTCACGCTGTGATGGATATTTGCACGGAGTTGGGCATCCCCTGCGTAGAAAAGGTGATGAATCGTTTTGATATTCTCAATGCGGATGAATGCTTCCTGACCGGCACAGCTGCCGAGGTGATTGCCGCAACCTCCCTTGATGGACGTACCATTGGTACCGGACAGGCCGGCCCCATTACAAAGCGAATCCTTGCCCGCTACCAGCAGTTGGTGCGTGAGTGATGAGGGATAAAATACCTCGAATTATTTGATTTATTGAGCGGGTGGAGCTGTAATCCACCCGCTTCATTTGTAAAGAATGAATATGGAAACTCTTTATAGCGGACGCTTCTTGAACATGGTGCGCGAGGGCAGATGGGAATACTGCGAGCGCGTGAATCAAACCGGAGCTGTGATGATTTTTGCGCTTACACAAGATGAAAAGGTCATCTTGGTGGAAGAATTTCGTCCTCCTATTGGTAAGCAGAGCCTTTGTTTCCCGGCAGGTTTAAGTGGTGATGAAGGTCCTGAATCGGAGCAGGCGGCTGCATATAGAGAGCTGTTGGAGGAGACGGGGTACGCAGCGTCAGAAATGCAGTATTTATTCACGGGCCCTTCCTCGCCGGGATTGACATCTGAAACCATTTCTTTCTATTTGGCCGGGGGGCTTCAAAAAGTAGCTGCCGGTGGGGGAGTGGATAATGAAAATATCACGGTTCACGAAGTCCCGTTCCAGGAGGTAGAAACGTGGCTAATGAAGCAGGATGCCGCAGGGGTATCAATAGACCCCCGCATTTTTACCGGGTTATATTTTATGCGGACTCGCTTGAAACAAGCATTCGAGTAAAAGACTCTCCCTCGGGGTAAACGCATTAGGCGATATGTGGCTTAAATGGCTGCAAGTGCTTGAAAGAAATTGCAAAATCCATATTTCAAATTTCACATTGAAAAAAGTGGCGCTATCGCGCAAAAAATGGGTGGGGTACATCTGCGCTTGCCTCCCCCGCCTTCAAGGCAGGGCGAGCCCCAAGCGAGGTTGTTGCTTAGCTTTATATTTGGCGTAAGTCATCTATCTTCAATAAATTATAAATTTGAAATCTGAAATTTGAAATTACGCCAATATATCATCATTCTCATGCGTTTGTCGTAGCCTGTCCTATTTGGTGTTTGACATCTTCGGGCGGCTTTGTTAGCATAAAGGCCTATGAAATGGCCTGTGATGACGACCATGTTGTTCCTGTTGGCCGGCTATGCTATGGCTCAGCAGGATTTGCCCGTTAAAGGGGATGCCAACCACGCTCCGGTGAGGGAGACGATGGAGGAGCGCGATGCCCGCATGGCTTGGTGGAGAGATGCGAAGTTTGGCATGTTCATTCATTATGGTTTGTATTCCGGGCTGGCCGGTGAGTTTAAGGGGCAACCCGGGGGCACGGAGTGGATACAGACAAATTTGGGGCTGGATACAGATACATACGCTGCAGAGGCCAAGCCGCTTTTTAAGCCGGCTCCGGGCTGTGCTGAGAAGTGGGCAGAGTTGGCAAAAGCTGCGGGCTGCCGCTACATGGTGCTTACCTCCAAGCATCATGATGGTTTTGCGCTTTTTGAAACGAAAACAAGTGATTATAGCTCCCATGCCTTGTTGGGAAGAGATATTGTGAAAGAGTTTGCTGTGGCTGCTCGCAATCATGGTATGCGCGTAGGGTTGTACCACAGTGTGATTGATTGGCACCACCCCGCATATGATAATACGATTTGCCCGGATTTATGTTATCCTGTGAATCAGGCTGAGATGCTCAGACAAAAGGGGATTTCGCGCGACCAAGAGGCTTATTGCCGCTATCTGCATGCCCAGGTGCAGGAGCTTTTATCCAATTATGGTACGCTGGATATCATCTGGTGGGATTATTCTCAAGGCGCCGCAGAGGGCGAAAGGGCATGGAAAGCTCCCGCTCTCATAGAGATGTGCCGCAAGGCCAACCCGGAGATTATCATGAACAACCGCCTGTATTCTTTCTCCGGCTTTGATAAAAGCCGAGATGGGGTGCAATTAGATCTGAGGTGTGGTGATTACACAACACCCGAAAAACGTATACCGGAGCAAGGGTATCCCGGGATTGATTGGGAGGCCTGCATGACGGTGGGCGATAAGTGGGGCTATAACCGCTATGATGTGAAGCTTAAAGAACCTTCGGTTATCATTCAACAATTGCAACAGTGTGCTGCTCGTGGGGGAAATTTGTTGTTGAACATAGGCCCCATGGCAGACGGTTCTGTGCCTGAAGGGGTGGAGGATGTATTCCGCCGTGTAGGAAAGTGGATGGAAGTGAATGGAGAAGCCATATACGGAAGCAGGCCTGTGCCGTCAATTCATCTGCCGGAGGGGTGGATGGCTAGCATTGTGTATGAAGAAACATACATTTTCCCGCCGAAAATGCAGCCCACGGAGGATGTTGTGCTTCGTATACGCGCCCATGAAATTGATACGGTGGAGCCAACGGTATTGGGGCAACCGGAGTGTATTATCAAGATGGAGCGAGTGGAGGAACCCGGAGATGAGGAGCCTGCGGCATACATGCAATTTACAATACCCGCATCTGCTTGGGCAGATGCTGTAGAGGGTATTCCTGTCTTTAAATTTTCCTACGTGAATTAACCACCCCGCCGGAGATGCCCCACGCCTACGAATTGCCACATTTGCTTGCCGGAGCGTATGTATTGACATCCATCCATTCTGAAACTGCTCAGGAGGTGCAGTATGTGGCCACTCAGAAAGATACGCAGCGGGAGGTGTTGATTCGCTCGTTAGGCAAGCTGTTTGCGGAAAATGCGACAATATGCAGTAATTTTATTGAAGATGCTCGTGCCTGCTCACGGGTGCAGTTGCCTTATGTTTCTTCTGTCATTGAATTGTTGCCGGCAGATGGAAGCTGGCATCTCGTTTTTGAGGGGAATGGTGCTGATTCATTGAACTTGTTGGCTGTATCGGGGCAGAAAATACGCAATGTAGATATGGTACACCTCCTACGCAATCTCTGTGAGCTTTGCCTCTATTTGGATGCCGCCGGCATTAATTCAAGACCTTTCCGTTTGGATGGTGTGTACCGCAACGGCAAGGAGTTTTTGCTGGATAATCCGGCCTGTGCCGGTGTGCGTACGGCACAAGTGAGCAACAGGTATTTGATAGATGCCGCAAAAGCTTTGTTGCCCTTAGTCGCCGGCAGTGCTATGCAGGGAAGAGCTGCCGGCATGGTAAAGGCGCTCCTGTCGCGTGTGGCGGATATGCCGGATGCTTGCTCATTGGTGGCGATGGATATGTTGCGGGAGCTTACCACTCTCACGCCACTTATATCTGCAGAGGATGTTATCTTCTAGCGTGGGGGGGGGCTCGTATGGTTTATTGTGGTAGGTGCTCCAGTAATTCCTGCCGACCGGCCGGCAAATGTTGGAAATGCTGCAAGAGTGCGTTGTGGGGGGGGATGAGATGGTTGTGCAGGCCATGCAACTGCGCCAACCTTTTTTCAAAATGAAGAAGAATGGCTGCGCGCGGGAGCGTCTCAGTCACATAATCCAGCGCGCCACAGATGAGCTTATTCCACTCCGGGCTGTTATCTTCGCTTTCGACAGTAGCAAGCAGAAGCCTTGTTATGTAACTGGCGAGACGCAATTTTTGCAGGTTGCTTCGCAAGGGCAGGCGGGCATTAATGAGTTCTGCTGCATGGAGGGTATGTAAATCTCCCCGTTTGGCATCTGATACCAGTACTTCGCAATGGTGAAAGAGGTCGATACGCCCGGTGAAATCACTGCCCGGCTTGCGTGCGTTCCTTGCGGCTGTGCGCACGATACCATGTTGAGCCGTGCTCCATGTGACGATGAGCCCATGTTCCCCTAGAGGGGAGAGGCGCAAGATGGTTCCTTCATCCCTCCATTTCATTCTGAAGAAGCTTGCTTGCTGCGCATTTTTTCTTTAAGCCCGGAGAGGATAAGGTTTTGTTTGTAACTGGGGAGGTGCCCATCTTTGGCGAAAATGGTATCCGCCGTATTGAGTTCTCGCGTGGCCGCTGTTGGGGAGCCATCATACATCCGGAGAGCTGCTTGGGCATAGTAATACAGGGGGGAATCATCCAACGGAGTGATGGGGGCAATAAGCTCTTTTGCTTCTGCCTGTCGCTCCAGCATGAGAAGACATAAAAACTTTCTAAAGGTGAGGCTACGGCGCGTTCCGAATGTCGCTGCTGATACATCAAACTGGCGCAAAAGCTCGTCTGTTTCAGAGATGGCCATTTCATAGTTCCCCTCAGCCATGTGCAGGAGAGATAGATTCAGCTTAATCACCTTGTTGTCAGGATCTACCTGAGATACTTTGTCGATATACTCTTTCGCCTTGTCGTATTGGCCGAGGTTGATGCAGACACTGGCGCGAAGCAACCAAACGTTGGGGTTTTTCGTGAAGTACAGTTCGCAGGTGTTGAGGTGCGATTCGCAAATAGCCAGTCGATTGGAGGCGTAGGCTATTTTGGCTGCCTGAAACGCATTCAAATAAGTATTGCGCTCTTCTTCTGCGAGGTTGGAAAGCTCAATGACCCAATCCGGAACTTCCTGTTTTTCCTTTTCTTTTTGCGTTTCTTCCTCCGAATCGAAACCCGTTGTTGGGAGTACGCCTTGTGCAAAAGCCATGTGTGGCAGGAAGGCGAAAGCAAGTAGCGTCAAATATGTGTGTTTCATTTTCTCTCCCCTGAATAAGCGGTTAAAATTGTGTTGCTGATGTCCTCTGCGGTGAGGTGGTGTTTTGCTCGCAATTGTTCCAACCTGCCGTGTTCCACAAATTGATCCGGCCAACCAATGCGCAATGTGGGTGTTTGCAAGCCCAGCTCTGAGATGGCTTCCATAACGGCGGAGCCATAGCCCCCGTAAATGGAATGATCCTCTAGCGTAACGATGAGTTTGCAGCGCTTTGCGTATTCTGCAATGGCTTGTTTATCCAAGGGTTTGATAAATCGTGCATTCAGGTGTGCACAGCTCAGCCCGGCGGCTTGTATTCTTTCACGCACCTGCGTGGCAACGCTATTCATATTACCCAAGGCCAGTAGGGCGATATCCTCTCCATCGTGCAGTAATTCTGATTTGCCGATTGGGAGCGCCTGCAATGCTGTTGGTATGTCTACCCCTTCGCCGGCACCTCTCGGATAGCGTATGGCAGATGGCCTGTCGTTGATGCCATTCATGGTGTAGAGCATGTGGCAGAGCTCCGCTTCATCCTTGGGCTGCATCATCACCAAGTTTGGTATGGCTCTCAGCATGCTGATATCGAACAAACCATGGTGTGTGGGACCATCGTCTGGCGAGAGTCCCGCGCGGTCCATGCAGAATTTGACGGGCAAATTTTGCAACGCTGCATCATGCTCTATCATGTCCACACAGCGTTGCATGAAGGTAGAATAGATGGCAAGGTATGGCTTGAATCCTTGAGTCGCCATGCCACAGGCAAAGATGGCTGCGTGTTCTTCTGCTATGCCGACATCAAAATACCGCTTCGGGAATTTCTCCCGGAAAATATCCAGTTTGGTGCCACCGGGCATGGCCGCGGTGATGGCTGTAATAGCCGGGTCATCTGCTGCCATGCGGGTTACACATTGCCCAAAAACCTCGGAGTAGGTGATGCCTCCCTTTTTGGCCGTTTCGCCGTTTTGAGCGTTGTATTGGCCTATCCCATGGAATTTGGGCGGGTTGTCTGCGGCGGGGGCGTATCCCTTGCCCTTTGTCGTGATGAGGTGGAGCACAACCGGTTCATTGCGCCTCGCAGCCAAGCGCAACACTCTTTCAATGCGCTGCACATCGTGCCCATCTATGGGACCGTAGTAGCTTAATCCCAACTGCTGGAAGAAGCTCAGGGGGGTGAGGATAGTGCGCGCAGCCTGAACAAGTTTTGCCGCTTGTTCTTGTATCATTTTGCTGCCCAAACTTTCAATGAGGGATTTTGCCCTATCCCGCAAGAGACTATATGTGTCCGTTTCTTGCAGTGAGGAAAAATAGCGGGAAAGCGCCCCCACGTTGCGGTCAATACTCCACTTGTTATCGTTGAGAACCAGGATGAATTTGCGGGTCGTAGATGCAAGGTTGTTGAGCCCTTCCAGCGTTGTTCCGCATGTAAAAGCTCCATCGCCCACAACGGAGATAACGTGGTAGTCCTCCCCCAACAAATCACGCGCTGCGGCCATGCCTATGCCAGCGGAAAGCGCTGTGCCTGCGTGCCCTGCTCCGTATGAATCGTGCGGCGATTCGCTCCGCTTCGAAAAACCGGAGATGCCACCAAATTGGCGGATGTTTCTCAGCTCTCCGGCTCTGCCGGTAAGCATCTTATGCACGTAGCTCTGGTGGGATACATCAAAAAGAACTTTATCCTTTGGAGTGGAGAACACCCGGTGCAGTGCAATACTCAATTCCACAGCTCCCAGATTGGGTGCCAAGTGGCCCCCGGTCTGGGAAAGTGTGTCAATGAGTGTGGACCTGATTTCTTGCGCCAACAGAGGCAACTGCTCCGGCGCCAGTTTCTTGACATCGTCAGGGGTTTTAATGCTCGCCAAGAGGGGTGGCAAATCAGAAGAGGGAGAAGCCATTTTCGCTTTTACTTGGTTCGGGTGCGTTTTCGCTCTGCTGCGGTGCAGGTGGATTTTCTAGCATGTTGAGCCTCAATTCTGCTTTGTTGAGTATCTCTCTGCTGCTGTGTATGAGTTGTAATCCTTCTTCAACCAGAGATATCATCTCCTCCAGAGCTGTATCCGGTGCATCAATGCGCTTGACGATCTCATCCAAGCGCGCCATGGATTGCTCAAACGTGAGAGTCGCCTTTTTTGTTTTGGATGATGATGACATGGGAAGACCGACTTTCTATAAATTTTTTATCTGCTGTAATAGACAATTTCTGTGCCGAGCAGGAAATTTCTATTAGGGAATTGCCCGCGGGATGAGACGATGTGCCCCATGGGGATGACATTTTTTGTGTTGTTTGAATTTTCTGTAAAGAAATCAGCAAAAGCCATGTTGTGCTTGGGCGCCATCAGTAGCAATTTACCTTCCATGGCCAAGGGGGCAAAATCTCCCATTCTCTCGCTGATGCCGGTGATGCCGCCGCTCTTGCCATATTGCGTATCCAAGGGAGAATGCGAGCTTGGGGTGATGAGGAAGCCCTGCACACGAACCTCTGATTTATTGAAAACGGGTTGAAGCACGTTGACGTAATCATCCACAGAAAGCGGTATCCACAGAGCTTTGCGGTTGGCATACCAAGCCACGGCCCAGGGTTGATCTGTCACGATGATATCAGAAGCATTGCTTATGTTGGTGAGCTTGATGTTGAGGGCAGGGGGATAGTATGGCGGGAAATTGGGGCGGCCTCTGTCGCTCAGCCAAATCCCTTGGTAGATATCCTTGGGGAGGTTGAAGAGGAATGGCCCCGCCGAAATAATGACCATCAGGAAAATAGCCAAACCGCGCGCCACAATGAAAGTGCGGTTATCCATCTTGAGGCGGCCAAGCATATTGAACAGAAGAGAAATGCCAAAGGCCGTGAACAGTGGGGCAAAGAGAATGGCTGTCTGCGCTCCGTGCAGCGGGAGATTCACCCCAAATACTCCCATGCCGATGCAGGCAAAGCTCCACATACTGAATGTGGCCCACTTGATTCCCTCTACAGCGCGGCTCTTGTAGCGGTTGAGCAAGGCCAAGATAAAGAAAGGCGTGACCAAGATGGCCCCCATGTTTACATACATGGTGCTGAACTGGGAAAATATGTGGCCCAAAAGACGCAGGATGAAGCCGGAACTATTGAAGGGGATACTGCTTTCGTTGGTGGAGCGAAGAATGATTTCCTCATTGCCGCCCAAGCAGTTGTAGAAATTGTAGTAGGCATTTCCGAGAACGTTGCCACTGAACTCTTTGTTCCCCAAGGATACCACAAAAAGAGCGATAATCAGCAGTCCCAATCCCGGTATCGCATACGCGCCGAAGGGGCGGAAGTAAAATGCGCAAAAGATGATGAAACCAAGGGCAATCCAAATGCTCAACCACCCGGCTAAACACATCAGCACGATAAAGACGAAAGATAGCCCAAGGAATGTCAATTGGATAAGTGAATCATCCCTTTCTTGGGCTTTAATGGCGCTTAGCATGCAGTGTACAGATGCTAATAAGCAGCACATCATCAACGGTTGCGGTAATCCGCTGGTGGAGTAGTGGAGCATAAGCTCACTCAGCACTAAGAACACCACCGTGGCAAATGCTACCGTCTCATCAAACATGCGCGTCACCAAGGTGTAGGCCAAAATCATGGCCACGATGAAAAAGAACATGCTGGTGGCGGATACCACTCTATCTGCGGAGTAAATGTATGAGCCGCCTTCGCTCATTCGGCAGTTGTCAAACTTATCATAGCCGGTCATCTTGAGTGCTGCCGCTATGGCCACTATGTTGAGCGGGGCATGGTTTGTATCCTTGAACTCACTGAAATTAACAGCATTCTTGCGAGCCACCTTGCTTGCGTTGATGACCTCCATGGGGCGCATGAAGTTGGTTGTAAACCCATTACCATTAGCTACGTTGCGGGCTATTTGCGCTTGATCCATTGCCATGGGTTGCTCCAAGCCCTTGTAGCTGAGTGCCAATTTAAAAATAGCAAGGCCCAAAATGAGCAAAATCAGAATACTTCGGGTCAGCCATCTTGTTTTGGAACTGGTTGTGATGCTTGGATTTGCCATGGGCTGTTTTGTTAACTAGAGGTATGGTTTATAGATATCTTGGTGCTCTGCTATTTTGCGCTGGAGTGTACGCCTACTGATGCCTAACAGAGCTGCGGCTGCAGACCTATTCCCCTCAGTGTGCCGGAGGGCTTTAAGAATCGTCTGCTGCTCCACGTATTGTAAATTAAGAGAGGGGTAAGAATCAAGCTCAAAGTATGTGTGTTGTACACCACACTCCGGGGCAGGGCGTGTCGGTTTCGCTTGGCCTTGCGTTTGTAAGTATTCCGGTAGGTCGTTGGGGGCAATGCTCGCGTCATCACTCATGACGACACCGTGTTCGATGGCGGTGCGGAGTTGGCGTACGTTTCCGGGCCATGAGAATTGCCGCAGCAAGTCCAAACTTGCGCGCGTGAGGGATTTTTCTGCTTTGTTATTTTCTTGGCATAGTTCTTTGGTGAAAGCATTGGCCATGAGGACGATATCGCCACTTCGCTCTCGGAGCGGAGGCAAGCGCAAGGAGATGACGTTGAGGCGTTGGTACAAATCCAGCCGGAAAGTACCTTCTTTCACCATGGCCTCTAAATCCCGGTTAGTGGCGGTGACTAGGCGCACATTGACCGCAATGGGGCTATTGCTCCCTACGCGCTCAATCGTGCGTTCTGAAAGCACACGCAGAAGCTTGACTTGGGTCGGTATGTCAATTTCTCCAATTTCATCTAGGAACAGCGTTCCTCCATCCGCTTCTTCAAAACGCCCGATGCGTCTTTGCACAGCCCCGGTGAAAGCCCCTTTCTCATGCCCGAAAAGC
>JAFQGD010000020.1 GCA_017398355.1 Akkermansia sp.
CAGCGGGAGCCGGAGCGGGTTCTACAGCGGGAGCCGGAGCGGGTTCTACAGCGGGAGCCGGAGCGGGTTCTACAGCGGGAGCCGGGGCGGGTTCAGCAGCAGGAGCCGGAGCGGGTTCCACAGCGGGAGCCGGAGCGGGTTCAGCAGCAGGAGCCGGAGCGGGTTCCACAGCGGGAGCCGGAGCGGGTTCGGCAGCAGGAGCCGGAGCGGGTTCCACAGCGGGAGCCGGAGCGGGTTCAGCAGCAGGAGCCGGGGCGGGCTCAGCAGCAGGAGCCGGGGCGGGTTCTACAGCAGGAGCCGGGGCGGGTTCCACAGCGGGAGCCGGGGCGGGTTCTACAGCAGGAGCCGGGGCGGGTTCCACAGCGGGAGCCGGGGCGGGTTCCACAGCGGGAGCCGGGGCGGGCTCAGCAGCGGGAGCCGGGGTGGGTTCCACAGCAGGAGCCACGATGGCCGGAGCTGGTTGCTGTTCCAAACTTTCCAAGTTCTCAATAGCCGGCGCGGGAGCGGTTGCTTCAGGGGCAGGTGTCTGTTCCTGAGGGGTAGCCGCGGGGGCGGGAGCTGCAGTATTGAGCTGGGATTTCTTATTCTGGAACTGTGCATTCATGAGCACGGCCAGAATAAAGGAGAGAAGCATGAAAGCTGTGCCGAAGAACACAGTACCCTTTTTGAGCACATCAGTGGTTTGGGCACCAAATGCCTGATCTGTCATTTGAGCACCGAAAGCGGCACCGAGACCTTCCTGCTTGGGACGCTGCATGAGAACGACGAGCAAAAGCAAGGCGCAGTCAATCAGCAGCAGGGCAAATACGATGTAGATAGATGCGTTGAGGAGCATGATTGTATTTTAGCTTAAATATGTTGGTTTGTAAAGAAAAGGATTTATCAGGAGATGATTTCGTTGTGTTCGTTGCAAACAATGCGCGTAGGGACGATGGGCTTATCATCCAATGCGAAACTCATGATGACGACTCTCTCACCCGCTTTAATCAGGTGCGCCGCGCCACCATTGATAATGATCTGCCCGGTTCCGGGTGGGCCTACAAGTACATAAGTTTCAAAGCGGTTGCCGGTGGTGACAGAAGCAACAAGAACCTTTTCACCCGGCCACAGAGCGGCAGCCTCCACCAAATCGGCAGGTATTTCTATGCTGCCCTCATACTCCACATCCCCACGAGTTACCATGGCTCTGTGTATTTTTGATTTGAGTTGTGAAACAAGCATGACGTATCAGGAACGGGCAGTTATGAAACTACTTTTCACTCAAAAGGTCAAGCATAATCATCTAAAAATGTGCCATGAGTAGCGCCTTTCGGCTCGCATCAGAGCTGTGCCAACTTGCTGCACACCGGGCAGGTCGGGGAGCAGCCGCGTGCCGGGCAATACTGGCGCCCCCACAATACCATTTGTAGGTGAAGTGTGCCCCAGGTTTCTTTTGGGAAAAGTTGTTTCAAATCGGCTTCGACTTTTTGGACATTGTTACCATTGCTCAATTTCCAACGGCGGGACAGTCGATAGATGTGTGTATCAACGGGAAATGCAGCATGCCCAAATGCTTGGGTCATGACAACGCTTGCCGTCTTATGCCCTACACCCGGCAAGGCTTCCAATTCTTCAAATGTGGAAGGAACTTGCCCGGCGTGCCTCTCGAGGAGGAGGCGAGATGTTTCGACAAGCCTCTGAGCTTTGGTGTCGGAAAGTCCACACGGCGCGATAATCCGGCGGATGTCTTTCCAAGGCGTTGCCGCCATCGTTTTAGCATCCGGTGCCATGGCGAATAGTGCAGGTGTGACCTCATTGACGCGTGCGTCTGTGCAGCGAGCGGAGAGCATGACTGCTACCAGTAGAGTGAAAGCATCGCTGTGGTGTAGCGGAACTTCCGGGGTAGGCATGTACTCTTGGAGTACTTGCTGCACAGCAGCTGCGCGTAGCTTGCGGTTAAGCGCCATGGCTCACGTGTGGTCAGCGGCGGGTATTGCTCAACGGCCCCAGTACGGCATCACCTTCCTGGCGTGTTGTGCCATTCCAAGGCTTGACAATATCTGTGCTGCCCTTGGGCTGTACGACGACGCGTCCACTATCCGGTACCGGGGGCAGGGCACGTTGGCAAGAGGTGCAAAGAGTGGTAAGCAGGATGGCAGATATGAATGTGTATTTCATTTTGTTGGGGGTGATTATGTTGTAATAGACGAAGGGGGGGGATTTGATTTGAGACAGAGCCGCCGCCAACCGGAAAACCGGGTAGGCGGCGGAGAGAGTTGTTAATAGGGTGGATACCCGCTTTAGGAACCGAGCGGTTTCTGGCGGAACACCTTGTCGCCCACTTCAAGCTGTATGCCTGCGGGAAGTTGGTCTACATCGTATTCGGCAATCACCTGACCACCGCCACTGACGCTTACTACGCGCAGGCTGATAACGGGCTCGCTGCCGCGCTTCACGAGCATGGGCATGGTGCCACCGGCTACAATACCACTATCCTTGCCGGCATTGAATACCACAAACTTCCAGCGGGGATCTACGGCCTGAATGGTGTACTCGTCGGAGTTCTTGGTGTATTCGCGGAAGAACTGGTTGTTGATTGCGGTGAGGCGATCAAGTTCTGCCTGCTCCTTGGCTACCTTTTCGGTGGCACTCTGGCGCACGACTCCTTTTTCTTCAAGATCCTGTGCGAGGGCCTTCTCGCGCTTCTTTTCTTCCTCTACCACGCTGGCGAGCTTCTCTACTGCGGATGCCAAGTCAATATCGGAGCCAAGAGCCGGCATGGAGCGGAGCATAGCCAGTACGGCCTCACGCTCTTTTTGTACTTCTTCCATGCGAGTCTGTGCTTCCTTAATCTTTTCTTCCCATTCTGCGAGTGCTTCTTTGTTCTCTTCCAGCTTGCGCTCAGCAGTATCGCGCTCTTCTACGGCGCGTTGCATCATGACGAAGGCATCCTTCTGTGTTTTGAGAGAGTCTGCACGTTCCTTGGAAATAGTGGCAACTTCAACTTCCAAGTCTTTGTTGGTTTGGCGCAGACCACTGGGTTCAGTATCCGAAGAACCACCGCTGGCACCAATAGCCAAGTTCATTGTGGTTGCTTGGTCTGAGCAGAGGGTATACCCAAAGATACCCAAGCCAATGATGAGAATGATGGATGTGAGAGGAACAATTTTCATGTGAGGCTGTGTGGTGTAAGAGTGTCTTTACTTGTCGTTGCGGACGGATACAATCGTGTCGCCGGCCTGTACGCGCTCGCCGGGAAGCAGGGTGTTGAATACGACATCGCCACTGGAACGATTGGTTTCAACCAAGGTCATATTGAGTTCGCAAATCTTCTTGTCGCCACGCATGACGGCCAAACGGGAACCGATGACGATGCCCTTGTCGATGCCGGCATTCACAATGACGTAGCCCCACTCGGGATCGCACTTGACAACGGAACACTTGAGGTCGGGGGGAGAGAGGCGAGCCTGACGATCCTGCTGCAGCTTCTTGGCTTTGGCAATCTCGCTGTTGAGGTGTTCACTCTGCTTGCCGAGAGCGGTGATAGTTGCTTCTTCCTGAGCTACTTTGCGTTCCAATTCAATGTTGGCTTCCATGAGCTGAGCCACGTGGCTGGCAACCTCTTCGGGATCTGTCGCGCTTTCTTCCAAGCCTACGGAGTTGGAGATGCCAAGCAGCGTGTTATTCAATTCCTCGCGCAGGCGCTTGAAGTCGCCTTCAATGGCATCGTAGCGTGCGGAAAGCTGAGAGACTTCTTCCTGCACTGCCTGAGCTTTGTTTTCAAACTCTGTTTTTTCCGTGTCAGCCTTGCCCTTGCGCTCATTGAGCCATTCAGTGCGCATCTCAGAGTATGCCTTGATGGTTTTGTCCAGAGCGATATTCTTGTTCTTGTTTACTGCGTCCTGATATTGGGTCTGAATGGCAGCCACTTCGCCGCCGGGAGCAGTAAGAGCTTCAAGATTCTTATGGAAGATGAAAGCCGCAGTCCCGAAAAGCACAACCGAGCCGATGATGATGTATTTCCACATGGTGTAAGTAAATTTGCAACTGTTCGCTATCTCTTTTATACCAGAACACGTCCCTTTGCAATCAAAAAAGTGTGTAGATGTGCATTTTTTCTCTTTTTTTTGGAAAGGATGCAGGAAAATGGGCAAAAAAGAGCCGCTCCGCCCCAAAATGGTGGGGGGAGCGGGCTGGTTTTTAGGGTAAATCCTGACTCTCTGGTACGCGTGTGTTAAGCTTGCTCAGCTGCAGCGGCTTCTGCGGCCTTGCGGTCGCGGGCTGCGGCGCGCATTGACATCTTCACACGGCCTTTATCATCAATGCCTATGCACTTGGCTGTGACGATATCGCCAACCTTGACCACATCCTCTGTTTTCTGGGTGCGACCTTCGGCTAATTCGGAGATGTGGATGAGACCATCTTTGCCGGGCAGCACTTCCATGAATGCACCGAACTCCTTGGTGGAGACAATCTTGCCTTCGTAGGTTTCACCGACTTCGATTTCTTTGAACATGCGGTCAATAAGGTAGAGTGCGCGTTCTACGCCCTCCTGTCGGCTGCCATAGATGCGTACGGTGCCGTCTTCCTCGATGTTGATGTCCGTGCCGGTTTCAGCCTGCAAGGCTTTGATGTTCTTGCCGCCGGGGCCAATCAGTTCACCGATGCGATCCTGCGGGATGGAGGTGGATTCAATACGGGGTGCATTGGGGCTCATTGCTTGCGGTGCGGGGATGCAGGCATTCATGGTGTCGAGCACTTCCAAACGCCCCTTGCGAGCCAGGTGAATGGCTTCTTCCAAGATGTAGAGCGGGATGCCGGGCAGCTTGAGGTCGAGCTGGTAGCCGGTCACGCCTTCACAGGAGCCACAGAGCTTGAAGTCCATGTCGCCGTAGAAGTCTTCGGAGCCGATGATGTCCAACAGAGTCTTGTAGCGTTTGGGCTCGCGGTCCTCATCGTTTTCAAACTCTGTTACCAGACCAACGGAGATGCCGGAAACGGGACGCTTCAGGGGAACACCTGCTGCCAGCAGGGACATGGTGCCGGCGCAGACGGAAGCCATGGAGGTAGAACCGTTGGATTCCATGATTTCGGAGGAAACGCGGATGGCGTAGGGGAAGTCGTCCTCGCTGGGGATGACGGGAGCGATGGAACGCTCTGCAAGAGCCCCGTGCCCGATCTCGCGGCGGTTTTGGCCACCAAAACGGCCAGTTTCACCCACGGTGAAGGGGGGGAAGTTGTAGTGCAGGATGAAGCGTTTTTCGTCCACTGAGCCAGTGTAGTTGTCCAGGTACTGCTTCTCTTCCACGGGAGCGAGGGTGGCCAAGCAAAGGGACTTGGTTTCTCCGCGAGCGAAGATAGCAGAGCCGTGTACCACGGGGGGCAGCACGTTTACTTCTGCCTGCAGGGGGCGCAGCTGCTTGATGCCACGGCCATCGGCGCGTTTGTCGTGCTCCATGATGGAGATGCGGAAAGCCTTCTTCTGAATGTACTCGAACACCTGTTCTACGTCGAAATCCGTGGCTTCGGGGTAAGCGGCCTTGATGGCGGCTTCCACTTCATCGCGCAGAGCGCCTACTTGCTTCTGGCGCTGAATCTTGTTGGGGGCGTAAATGGCTTCTTCGATGCGATCGCCGGCAATCTGATAGCCAATCTCAAGCAGCTCGGGCTTGGCAAGCGTCAGCTCGTATTCGCGCTTGGGCTTGCCGCAAATGCCACGCAGTTCTTCCTGTGCTGCGCATATCTTGGCCACGTTCTCCTGTGCATAGCGCAGGGCGGCGATGAAGTCTTCTTCAGGCAGTTCATCGGCAGAGCCTTCAATCATGATAACCTGATCCTTGGAACCGGCATACACCAAGTCTAAATCAGATTCAGCACGCTGGCTGTTGGTGGGGTTGATGACGAATTCGCCATTGATGCGGCCCACGCGTACGGCACCTACGGGCTCAGCAAAGGGAAGGTCAGAAATGACACATGCTGCAGATGCACCGTTGATGCTCAAAATGTCAGGCTCGTTCTCTCCATCTGCTGCCAGAAGCAGGGAAATCACCTGTGTGTCGTAAAAGTAACCCTTGGGGAACATGGGGCGCAGGGGACGATCCGTCATGCGGCATGTCAGAATCTCCTTCTCGGTGGGGCGCCCTTCGCGCTTGAAATAGCCGCCCGGGAACATGCCCGCAGCAGCAGCCTTCTCCTTGTATTCTACAGAGAGGGGGAAGAAGGTCTGCCCCTCCTTAATCTTGGTTGCGCTGACGACTGTGACCAATACCACGGTGTCGCCGCAGCGTACTGTTACAGCACCATCGGCCAGCAGAGCCAGCTTTCCGGTTTCGATGGTGATGGGGTTGGCGCCAACGGCGCACGATACGGAATGAATACTCATTTTTATTGTCTTTCTTTGTCTTCTTGTCGCCGGCACCTATCTGCACCGCCGGAGACCGATGCCGGCCAAATCTCCATTGGTTGGGCGCTGCAAGGCGCCCGAAAATCGGCTGAGCTCAAGCGAGTGAATGTCGCAAGGCTACACGCTTTCGCGCATATTTTACACATAAGCAGGGCACATAGCAAGCTAATATTTTTGAAAAGTGTGCATTGAAGTATTGAAAATGAATCATTACAAGGAGCGGACGATAAAAGATTGTGGTAGAAAATCGACATCACGCCAGACTTGACACATAGGGCGTGAAAGTGCATAATTTGCGACGGGATGAAGGAATACTACTATCTGGATGTGAAGCGCAAGGTGCAGGGCCCGCATACCCTGGAAGCTCTAGCCGGGATGTTGCGAGCAGGCACGCTTACCACAGCCACAGAAGTGGCTGCGCCCGGGGATGCTCGCTGGGTGGCCCTAGGTAGTCTGGTATCGGCAGAGCAAGTGGCATCTGCACAATTGCCTCCTGTTCCGGGGGTGGACGGTGCGCCCGGGAAATGTCCTAGCTGTGCGGCGGAGTTGAAAACGGAGGATGGGGCCTTGCCCGTGCGGTGTCCGCAGTGTGGGCGCGTGTTGCGTTCTGCTAGGGGGGGCTTTTGGGGAAATTTGGTGTTGCCTTTCCGGCAGTATGCCAAGTTTAGTGGGCGTGCTACGCGCGCGGAATACTGGATAGCTACCGTGTTTATCACGTTCGTGATGTACGCTGTATTTATAAGTGGGGTGGTGCTGGTATTAGTTGGTTCTCTTGCGCCGGAGCGCAACGAGACTTTAATGTTGGGCGGAGCTATAGCTATGGCGGTAGGAATGGTCATGTTCGTGTTGTCTATTTTGCCTCTCACGGCTTTGCAGGTAAGGCGGTTGCATGATGTTGGATTTTCCGGATGGTGGGTAGGTGTATACCTTCTGTCTGAGCTGGTTTACCTAGGTGTGTTTTACATTTTTTGCCGGGATTCATGGCAGGTGCTCAATGAGAGCATTGAGCAGAGCTTGATGAACGGAGATATGACATGGATGCAAACGTTCCAGATGGCAATGCAAGCTCCCGCCAGCCCGGCAATGACGGCACTGTCTCTATTCAACATGATGGCGCAAATGCTTTGTCTCTTGCTTTTTATTGTGAGCTTTTTTGATAGCCAGCGTGGCCCCAATAAGTATGGCCCCTCGCGTAAATACCCTATGGGTTAAATACTTACCATGATGAATTACTATTACCTCACTCCGGATAAGAAAACATGTGGCCCACTCCCTTTGAAAGGGATGTGTGAGATGGCAGAGCAGGGGCAGCTTTCTCCCTCTGTGCTGGTAGCTAAAGATGGCGATGCCGCTTGGCGTCCCTTGTTGCAGGTTGCTGCTGCGAATGGGATTGAAATCACACTGGCGGGTGCCCCCGGCACTTGCCCGACATGCGGGGTACAATTGAGCTTGCAACCGGATGCTACATTGCCCTTTTGCTGTCCCCACTGCGGGCGTGCATTCCGCCCCGTTGAGGGAAAGGAGAACAATCTTTGGTATAATTTCACGCTAGCGCTGAAGCAATATGCTAAATTTAGCGGGCGAGCCACGCGCATGGAATACTGGAGTTTTGTACTCTTTTCTACAATTGTATCGTTTATACCCATTACTTTGCTGATGCTGGTAGCACTTGTTTTTCTTATTGCCGGGGGAGAGGGTGATGAGGGGACTTCCATAGGTGCAGTGTTGATGTTGTTGGTTCAGTTCGTGAACTTTGTCTTGTCGATGTTCTTCTTGGTGCCCACTTATGCGGTGCTGTGCCGGCGCTTGCATGATGTGGGGTGGTCCGGCAAGTGGCTTTTAGTCATGCTTGGCTCGGCGGTGGTAGCGGTGCTTTGTCTTATGGCGGGAGCCTTACTAGCCCGTGTGGGAGGGGACGCAGATCCCGCCAAGATGATTATATTTGGCTTTGCCGGCTTTTTCTACCTTGTGATATGTGGTGTAAGTGTTCTTCTTTTTGTACTCAGTTTGTTCGATAGTCAGCGTGGCCCGAACAAGTATGGACCTTCCCGTAAGTACCCCTTGGGCTAAGGTATGTCTGTCTTTACCAAGCCTCTTTTTATTCTGGGCCCGACCGGATGCGGTAAGAGCTCCGTGGCCGTGGCATTGGCAGAGCAGCTGGGAAATGCCGAGATAGTGAGCGCGGATGCCTACCAGGTATACCGTGAGCTGCCTATCCTGACGGCAGCCCCCCCTGCGGTTGATAGGATGCGTGTGCCCCACCACTTGGTGGCTTGCATGGGGGTGCGGGAGAGTAATGATGCCGCCACGCATGCTCGCAAAGCGCAAGCGTGTATTGAGCAGATTTTGCAGCGGGGCAATGTGCCGATTGTGACAGGTGGCTCCGGTCTTTATGTCAAGTTCATCTCTCACGGTATTTCCCCGGCGCCCCCATCGGATGAGGCTCTTCGGGCGGAGCTTACGGCACTTCCTTTGGTTGAGGCGGTGCGCCGCTTGCAGGAAGCTGACCCTGAGGGCGCTGCTGCTACGGATTTGCAAAACCCGCGTTACGTGGTGCGTAACTTGGAAATTGTGTTGCTGGGGGGTAAACCGCTCTCTTATTGGAAAAATAACTGGGTGCCGGAGCGTTCGGCCGGCCCGGGTTTTTGCTTGGTGCGGGATACTGAGGATTTGGATGCCCGCATTGCACGTCGCTCATCCTCTATGGTAGAGATGGGGGTGTTGCAAGAGGTAGAGAAACTGCTGGCTGATACGGAGGGGGGGAGCGCTCTTTCGCATACTGCGGCACGTACTTTGGGGCTGGTGCAAGTGCAGCGATACTTGGCCGGGGCTTGCAGCTTGCCTGATATGGTTGCGGAGCTTGCTCTCACAACGCGCCAATATGCTAAGCGCCAGCGCACTTGGCTGCGCCGTGAAAAATGGTTGTCTCCTGTGGCTGTGGCTCCCGGTGATTCCTGCTCAACGGTGTGCGAACGATTATTGACTGCCTGGCGTACATAGGTGCTGCTCGCTTCCGAGTGCGGGAGTTTTTGTGCCGGCTCCTAAGGTGTGTTAAAGCTTGGGGATGGCCTCTAGTAGCGTTTGGGTATATTCTGCCTGCGGGCGGTGAAAAACATCATCTGCTGTGCCGTATTCTACAATTTTGCCGCGGCGCATGACTGCTATGTCATCTGCCATGTAGTGAACCACAGATAAATCGTGCGAGATGAAAATCATAGTGAGTCCCATGTCGCGCGTGAGCTCGCAGAGAAGGTTGAGAATCTGGCTCTGGATAGAGACATCCAAGGCGGAGACCGGCTCATCTGCCAGCAGAAGGGCGGGACCGGGGGCAATGGCGCGTGCAATGGCAATGCGCTGGCGCTGACCACCGGAAAATTCATGCGGGTATTTATACATGTGCTCGGGGCTGAGCCCCACGCGTTGCATCAGCTCGGCTACGGCTTGCTCGCGTTCGGCCCGGGGCAAGGGAGCGCGGCGGGTCAATGCCTCCAGCAGAGTGGAAAAGATGCTGAAACGCGGGTTGAGAGAGGCGTACGGGTCTTGAAAGACCATTTGAAAATCCAGCCTGCGGCGGCGCACTTGCGCGGGGGTAAGTTTTGTCAGGTTTTCACCATTGAGGGTGATGCTACCGGTAGTGAGCGGCTGCAGCTGCATGATGGCGCGGGTGAGGGTGGATTTGCCGCAGCCGGATTCGCCTACTAATCCGAGGATACGGCCTTTTTCTACACTCAGGCTCACGCCGTCTACTGCGCGTACAATTTCACCCGTGGTGCCCCAAGTGTTGCGCACGGGGAAGTAGACACAGGCATTGTCAATTTCCAGATAGGCCATCAGCAGTCGAGAGCGTAGCGAGCGGCAGCCACAGCCATGAATACGGCTGTCTCTACACGCAAGATAATGGGGCCCAGAGAGGTGGGAATGTAGCCGGCTTTTTCTGCTTCTGCGTATTCGGCGGGGGAGAAGTCTCCCTCCGGGCCGATGAGGATGGTAGCGGCATTTTCTCCTGCGCTGCGGGCTTCCTCCAGCACGGTGCGGATGGGCCTGGCATGCCCTACAATAGCGCATTGCAGCCGTAGCCCTGTCCAATCTTGGCGCCGGAGGAAGTCTGCGTAGCTTTGGGGCGTTTCTACCACGGGCAGGGTATTTACGCCACATTGTTTGCAGGCCTCCAGCACAGTGCGCTGCCACTTAGCTGTTTTGGCTGCCGCTTCTTTGGCATCCAGCCGCACGATGGTACGTTCGCTGATGAGCGGCACGATGCGGGAGACTCCCAGCTCCACGGCCTTTTGCACAATCAAATCCATGTTGCTGCCTTTGGGTATGGCCAAGGCAAGCGTGATGCTTGCCACCGGGGGCATGGCCGCTAAGATTTCCTCCACTTCCAGCTGCAAATGGCTACCGCGTGCTCCACACACCTTGGCAATGGCGGCGTGGCCGGCTCCATCAAAAACTTCGCAGCGGTCTCCTTCTTTGAGGCGCATCACGCGTGTGGCGTGGTGCGCTTCTTCTCCTTCCACCAGAAGGAGACCATCGGAAAAATCAGCATAGGGTAGGTAGCAGCGGTGCATGGCGGGAGAGTGATATGGTTTTTCCTTTTGTTTGAGGGAAGTTACCTGAAAGGACGGCGTTATTTCATGTATTTGGCTGCTTTTTTGCGGAAGGCCGTTGCTTCGGGTTGGTTGCTGTCTTTGAGGGTGGCAGTGAATGCTTCCAGCGCTTTCTTTTGGGACGAGCTCAAATCAGAAGGTGTTTCGACCTGGATTTCGACCATGAGGTCGCCGCAGGAGCTGCTCTTGAGAGAGGGCATGCCCTTGCCGCGCACGCGGAAAATGGTGCCACCGGTGGTGCCGGCAGGTAGCTTGAGCTTAGCGGCTCCATCCAGCGTGGGGACAGAAAGGACTCCGCCCTGCGCTGCTTCTGCAAAGGTCACCGGCATGGAGCAGTGCAAATCGATGCCATCGCGGGTGAAAATCTCATGCGGCTGCACCTCCAAGAAAACGTAGAGATCACCGGTTTCGCCCCCGTGCAAGCCTGCATCGCCATTGCCACTGGAGCGCAATTTGGTGCCGGTATCCACACCCGCAGGTATGTGCAGGGTAATCTTCACATCTTTGTGTACGCGCCCTTCGCCGCGGCATTTGGAGCAGGGGTTGGAGATGGTTTGGCCGGCGCCACGGCAGCTGGGGCATGTGCTTTGCTGCACAAAGAAACCACTCTGGCGTGTCACGACACCTGTGCCGTGGCATGTGGGGCATTGCTTGAAACCAGCGGTGCCGTCCTTGGAGCCGGTGGCTTTGCATGCTTCACAGGGAACAAGACGCTCAATTTCCAGTGTCTTGTCGCAACCGTGTGCTGCTTCTTCCAAGGTGATGTCCAAATCATAGCGCAGGTCGGATCCGGGCTGGCGCGGGTCTGCTTTGCGGCGGGCTCCGCCTCCAAATCCGCCAAAACCTCCCATGCCACCAAACATTTGGGCAAAGATATCCATAGGGTCGGTGAAACCACTGAAGCCACCGCCACCACCGCCGGCGCTGCCCATCCCGCCGTTCTTGAAGGCATCGTGCCCCATGCGGTCGTATGCAGCGCGTTTGTCGGCATTGCTGAGCACCTCGTAGGCTTCGCCCACCTCTTTGAATTTTTCTTCTGCTTCTTTGTTATCCGGGTTGCGGTCCGGATGGTATTTCATGGCCAATTTGCGGTAGGCCTTCTTGATGGTGGTGTCATCCGCATCGCGAGCGACACCGAGCACCTCGTAGTAATCCCTGGACATGGTGATGATGAAAATTATTTACCTTCTTCAATGGGGGCGGCCGTTACAACATTGGCGGGGCGCAGCAGGCGGCCTTTCAGGTTGTAGCCTTTGCGCAGTATGCGCAGAATGGTTCCTTCAGGTTGGTCGGAGGGCTCGCTCTGGATGGCTTCGTGAATGTTGTGGTCGAACATTTGGCCGGGTTCGGTGGGGATGTATTCCACACCTTGGCCGGTCAGGAAATCGGCGAGTTGTTTTTGTACCATGCTCATGCCGATATAAATCATGCTGCTTGTATCCTTGCTGGCCATTTGCATGCCCATTTCAAAGTTGTCAACAACGGGCAGCAGCTCTTCCAACAGGCCGCGGGTCGCATAGCGGGTGAATTCCTCGCGGTCTTTCACGCAGCGCTTGCGGTAGTTGTCATACTCTGCTGCTGTGCGCAGGGCCAGTTCGCGCCATTTGGTCAGTTCATCTACAGCGGCAGTGGCTTCCTCTGCCTGAGATTCATCTACAGCTTCTGCGTATTCTTGCGCGGGCTGCTCGGCTTGCTCGCAATCGCAGGGGTCGCAGCTCTCGGCATTCTTTTTTGTTTCTTCTTCGCTCATGCGTGCATGATAGCGCACGCGCGTGCCTCTGTCAACGACCGGCTGTGCCATGATGGAGGAATTGTACTCCTCCGCATCTTGTGTACTCTCTCAGCTTCTTGGAGATGAAAATGACATTTCTATGCAAAAAAAAGAGAAATTCGCTTGACAAGTCTGCCTTGCGGGCGTATACTTCCGCCGTTCCAAGAACACAGGGCTATGGTGTAATTGGCAACACATCGGTTTCTGGCACCGCTATTCGGGGTTCGAGTCCCTGTAGCCCTACTGAGAAAGGCGCACAAGTAATTGTGCGCCTTTTCTGTGTTCACATGCTTACTTTGACTTGATGATGAGCAGGCAGAGTGCTATCATGCCGCCAGCAAGTTATGAAAACAGACACCATTTGCGTACAAAGCGGCTGGAATCCCAAAAAAGGTGAGCCCAGGGTCCTTCCTATCTACCAATCTACTACGTTCCGCTATGAAACGAGCGACCAAATGGCGCGTCTGTTTGATTTGGAGGAAGCCGGTTTCTTCTACACCCGGCTGCAAAATCCCACCAATGAGTGCGTGGCTAAGAAGATAGCGGAGTTGGAGGGCGGTGTGGCTGCTATCCTTACCTCCTCCGGCCAAGCCGCTTCTTTCTACTCTATTTTCAATATATGTGAGGCCGGGGATCATTTTGTGTCTACTTCTGCCATTTATGGTGGTACTTTCAACCTCTTTGCCGTCACCTTCAAGAAGCTGGGGATTGAGGTTACCTTTGTGGATCAGGATGCCCCCGAGGAGGAGATTCAGAAGGCTTTCCGTCCCAACACTAAGTGCCTGTTCTCCGAGACGATTTCCAACCCCTCTTTGCAGGTGCTGGATATTAAGAAAATGGCAGATATCGCCCACAAGAATGGAGTGCCTTTGATTGTGGATAATACTTTTGCCACCCCCATCAATTGCCGTCCCTTTGAGCACGGGGCAGATATTGTGATGCATTCCACCACCAAGTACATGGATGGCCATGCCACACAGGTGGGTGGTGTGATTGTGGATAGCGGCAAGTTCGACTGGGCCGCCCATGCCGATAAGTTCCCCGGGCTGACCACGCCGGATGATTCCTACCACGGCTTGGTGTACACAGATGCTTTTGGTGCCGGTGCCTATATCACCAAGTGCACGGTGCAGCTCATGCGTGATTTGGGCTCCATCCCCTCGCCCTTCAATGCTTTCTTGCTCAATCTTGGCTTAGAGACGCTGCATCTGCGTGTGCTCCGCCATTGCGAGAACGCCCAGCGTGTGGCCGAGTTTTTGGAAAACCACCCCGAGGTGGCGTGGATTAACTACGCAGGATTGCCCTCCAACCAATACTATGAGTTGGCTCAGCGCCAGTTCACCAAGGGCCTCACCTGCGGTGTGGTGACCTTCGGTATCAAGGGGGGGCGCGAGCGTGCTATCAAGTTTATGGATAGCCTGAAGCTCACCGCCATTGTCACCCACGTAGCAGATGCCCGCACTTGTGTGCTGCACCCCGCCAGCCACACTCACCGCCAGCTTACGGATGAGCAGCTCATCGAAGCCGGGGTGAAGCCCGACCTCATCCGCTTTTCCGTGGGTATTGAAGATGCTGAGGATATCATTGATGACCTCAAGCAGGCATTCGCCGCCATCCAATAAAGCCCAAGCAATTAGCTCATTTATAGCCCCCGTTGTTCACCGAAACAACGGGGGCATCTCTTGATATTGAGAAATCGGTGTGTTTACAGGGCACACACGCTGCATGCCCCCCAGAGCAGCAGCAGGATGAAGAAAAGGGTGCTCAGAATGCCGTTACTGACGCTCCGAAATTTGTTTTTCCAAGGAAACGGGGAAGGGGCTGTGGTATCGGTGAAGAGTCGGCGTACCCATGTGGGTTCCGCTTGTGCCGCGATTATGGTATAGGTGGAATCTCCGCGTTTTTGGAGGTAGAGGGGGAGCAGAAGCCCCAGCGGTATCAACCACGGTACGGCGCATAGTCCAAAGCAAAGCATGAGCTTTGCCCCAAAGGCTGTGGCGCGGAAAATAGCCTGGCGTGCAAAGATGAAGAATAGTCCCGGTATAAGAAGGGCCCCCAGTAAACAGTAGACAAAGAGCTCCGGCGAGGGATCCATCCCTATAATCAACAGCGGACTTCCCACCAGCAGGAAGAATAGGAAGATATCCTTGGGGAAAAAAACGATGGGACACGCCAGAATTACCACCAGTGCCGGGATGTATAATGCCTCTCCGAGGTGTAGTAAATCCGTTTCCTCCAAATAGAGACAGGTAAAAATAAGGCTGTAGGCGATGGAATAGAGGCCATTGAGGTAGGTGTAGCGCCGGAGTTTTTGGGTGAGTTGGGAGATGTGGTCGCGTATGTGTGCCTCGGTGGCATCCTGTGGCCGGGTATGCAGCAGGGATTCCTCCAGATGCCGGGCTTTCTTGTAGATTTTGCGGGTGTCGTTCCAGATGAGTAGGCACAAGATGCTGACGGCAGCTGCGGACAGCATGATGAGCACTTTTGTGGCATCCCCCCCGGGTAAAATGACGCTCCACCCCAGGGAGACCATCATCCATTGGCTGAGGCGTGGCCAGAGACTGTGCACCGATGCATCGTATGCAAGCAATTCGTCCACGCCCGAACGAGTATGGCTGAGAGGGGAATCTGTATACGTGGCAGCACGCTCAGTCATTTCGCACGCGAGAGCGGGGAGAAAGGACGATGGGGATACCGGCAGCACCTTTGATGCGGCTGCGGATGGTGTTGCGCAGGTATTGGGCGTAGCTATCGGCCAGCAGGCGCTTGTCGTTCACAAAAAGAACGTAGGTAGGCACCGGGATGGTGGTGTATTTTTCGTTCACGGCGGTGGTGGCGTAGAAGAGCTTGAGACGCTTGCGCAGCACGCGGTGTTGGCCGGGTGGGTTCATCTCCATGGCGCGCTGCAAAAGGCGGTTGAGTTCGCCGGTGCCGGGCATGTTGAGGGCATCGCGCTTGACGCGGTCGATGGATTTGAAGATATCCTGCATGCCGCGCCCCTCCTTGGCAGAGACGATGGCGATGGGGGCGTAGTCCAAGAAGAAGAGGTTTTCCTTAATGTGCTCCTTGACGGCATCTTTGCGAGCCGAGAGGGGGGCATCGGGGAAGTAGAGGTCGAACTTGTTGACGATGATGATGCAGGGCTTGCTTTCCTTGGCAATGATGGAGCCGATGCGCCGGTCTTGCTGGGTGACACCGGCGGAAATATCGATGACGAGCAGGCAGATATCGGAGCGGCGGATGGCGCGCTCGCTGCGCATGGCGGAGAAAACCTCTACTGAGGTGTCGCGGCGGGAGCGGGGGCGCATGCCGGCGGTGTCGATGAGCATGTAGTTCTGCTCGCCTCGGGTGTAGGGAATGTCGATGGCATCGCGCGTGGTGCCGGCGATGTTGGATACGATGGTGCGCTCATCTTCCAAAATGGCATTGACCAAGGAGGATTTGCCTGCGTTGGGGCGACCAACGATGGCTACTTTGATGGGAGAATTCGGGGTGACTTCCTCGGGCTCATCCTCATCTTCCGGGGTGGTGGCGGTTTCTGCTTCCATGGGGGAAGCACCTAGGGATTTGAGGTGGCGGTCGAGCTTGGCGGCCAGCGCTTCGAATCCGCGGCCATGGGCGGCAGATGTGAAGACGTATTCGTCAAATCCGAGCTCGGAGAACTCCCCGAGGTTGAGCTCTTGTTTATCCGTATCCGCCTTGTTGAGCACGAGGATGACGGGTGTTTTGCTCTTGTGCAGCTGGGCGGCGATGTTGCGATCAATGGGGGTGAGGTGGTCTCGACAATCGCACACGAACATGATGAGATCTGCCGCGTTGAGGGCAATATCGGCCTCGCGGGTCACAGCAGAGGCAAAACCATCATCCAGCGTGGAGCCAATACCGCCGGTGTCAACCACATCTGCCTGGTAATGGGTGATGCGCACAGGGGCGGTGAGTCGGTCGCGTGTGACACCGGGCTGATCGTGTACGATGGCAATGCGCCGTGCCACCATGCGGTTGAAGATGGCGGATTTGCCCACGTTGGGGCGCCCGAGAATAGCGATGGTGGGGGTAGACATGTGGGGAAAGATGGAATAGATGGTTAGCGGGAGGGACGGTCAGTGGCGCTGTGGTATTGGTCATCTCCCTTCTTGGATTTGACATAGGGTACAAGCCCGATGGTGCGGATGCCTTTGCCGGTGCTGATGAGGTCTACCGGCCCACCGCTGCGGCGGAATAATTTGTACTGGCTGCGACCACCCTTGGTGTTCATGATGGAATAGGTGAAATACTCCGGGGTGGATTGGCAGAGAACATGCAGATTCTGGGCGTTGTCCAGCACGATGCGGGGCTCCATAAAGTTGAGGAATTGTGCTAAATAACAAGCCCCGATGGGAACTTGTGAATCTGCGTTGATGACTTGGCCAAACAGAGAGTCTTTGCCTCCGACGTTGAGAATTTTAACACTCATTTGCAGGCGCTGACCGCGTGCCTGTGTCTTGAAGGTTTTGATACTGCCCCCTGAAGCCAAGGTGAAGGTGGCGCGGTTAGAACTATAGGTGGTGCGCATATCCGGCATGCGCACTGTGGCTACCACTTTGTAGGTGCCGCTGCGGTTGAGATTATAAAATGGCTTGATATCCAATTGATAGCTGCGGGTGGCGCCGGGGGAGAGCGTTAAGTCCGGGTAACGCGGAGTAGCTTTGGGGGTGAGGGAGTTTCCGACCTCGCGGCTGGAGATGTTGAAATTGAGCCAGCTGCGCCCGGGGGTATTGGTGAGTTTGATGGTTTGGTCCGTGTGGTTGACAAGGGTGATTTTGAGTGCAACACTTTCCCCCAGCAAGAAATCTCTTCTTACAGGGTCGAGCCGAACATCTACTTGAGCCAAGGCCTGCCCGGCAAGGAGTACGAGCAGGAGGGTGAGAAGTGTGGTTATGTGCTTCATGTTGGTTTAAGGAGCGGGTGGTGTTGGTAAAGCGATGCGGAAACCGCGCGATGCGTTTTTTGCGGTGGGGTCTTTTTCTTTGATGATTTTTTTGGAATCGGCTGCCAGCACTAGGTGGCATGTGGATAGTGCCACATTAGCAGCTTGTGTGTCACTTGTCCATTCCTGAATGCGTGATGAGCCGATTTTCTCTTGTACTGTACTTATTTCTCCAAGACTGGGGAGGCTTCCCCGGCAGTAGTTGGCATAGGCCAAAGCACACCAGTAGGAGACACCACAGACCGGGGAATCTTCCGTAAGTTGGCGTCCTTGCCAGGTAGATTTATTTGCTGCAGCATGGAGTTGTTCCTGCCATTGGTCCGGGGTGAAATTGAGCGAGGTGTCGGGTAAACCGCGGTTAATGCGTGCCAATTCTGATGTTGGTGCGGAGGCATAGTGTGCCAAGAAACGCTGGTACTGGATGATGCTTACCGGTGATTTTGATATCCATGATGAAGGATGGCCGTTTTCCGGGGTGCAGAGGATGTGTTCTCCTACAATGGGGGAAAGCGCCTTTGGCTCCGTGGGCGCGAGAATGCCCCCTATGGCACCACACAGTATCATGAAAAGAAGCGTTTGCACAAGTAAGTGAAACCGGTGCTTCCTTTCTCGCTTTTTTTTCAATTGGGTGCGTTGCAACCGGCCGACTGTTGCCTTTTCTGCAACGGCGGGCGTGGTCGTGGCCAGTACAGGAGATAATTGCTCCTCAATCATCAAGGCTGTTGCGCTTACGGCCGTCCAATCCAAGTGTTCCCCGTCATAGCCGTCTCTCACCCACTGCATGAGGGTGGCGATACGCGTTTGCCCGGCTACGTTGCTGGGCAGCAGGGGCGCCAAGGCTTCTGCCAGTTTTTGCATGAGCTCTGCTTGCGTGATGTGGCGCTCTTCATTATCGTAGATGGGAGAGAGAAAGCGCACGCTGTTGTTCTTTCCTTGTGTCAGAAAGATGTCTGTCCGGCTGAGTGAGCCTGCTTGCAGCTTGGCTTTTGTGCAGGCAATGTAGAGCTGTGAGACCGCATCTAAAATCGTACAAACTTGTATGGGGGTGAGCTGTGCTCCTTGGCGATAGAGAGTCTCCAGATTTAAACCACCGGGCTTTTCTTGGGTGATGTACCATGTACCATCGGATATCATGGATTCAAACACCTGGGCCACTCCCGGCAGCTTTGCATTCACCCTTGCTCTGGCTGTTTTGAGAAATTGGCTGATGGTGGCTTGGTCTGCATCGGGGCGCAGCACCTCGATGAGCACTTGTCTGTCTACACGTTCCTGCTGGGCTGAGTATATTTCGCTGTGCTCACGTTTTCCTAAGAAGTGTGTGAGGGTGTATGCCCCCAAGCTTAGGGGCAGCTCTGGAAATATTTGATTCACTGCTCCGGGGTATCGATTTCTTCCAAAAATTCAGAGAAGGGGGTAGCTTCTTCCGGGACAAGCCCATCGTCCGGGAAGAGGTCACCTTCCGGCAGTAAGCTGTTGGAGGGGGATGTGGCCTTTTTGCGGCTATTGAGGCGCTGCTCCTGCAAAATGAGGGCAGATGGTGTGCTGATGCAATCCAGCGGTTCACCTTTGTAGTATAATTTTGCAGTGAAACCGTAGTATTTAAGTTCTCCGTATGCATCTATTTCCTCTGTTGTGGGCGGGGCTACTGCGTAGCTGACGACTAGGTTTTCTTCCCAATCTGCCCATGTCGGCTTTTCGTTTTGCCACGCCAGTTTGGGTGAATTGCGGGAAAATTCAATTTTGCGCCCATTCACCAAATCAAAAAATTGGATGGTGATGTATATGTCATCCGGTCGAATTTCTTCACCGGGTGCCAGCAGGATAGGAAGGAGGAGATCCACGTTTTCGCCCGTGTCGGCACTGTATGTGTGGCGCGCTTGGTGCGGTCCGAAGGAGAGCTTACCGCGCATGGCAGAGGGCTGCTCAAAACCATAGGTGAGTCGGCGTGAGGCGCGTTGGAAATATTTGCCGGCCTTTTCTCGCATGTGAAAAACTTTGGTATAGTATTCACGCGCTTTTGCCGGATTGAGCAATTTATCGTACGCGAGCCCGTAGTAGTATAAGAGGGCAGGGTGTTCCGGGGTAAGGATGAGGGCTTGCTCCAAGCTGAGGATACACAAGCGCATATCTCCGGCGGTGAGAGCTGCTACTCCTTGGCGGATGAGTCTGTCGGCTTCTTCTGATTTGGCTTCATCTCCACTTTGTACCCGGGTCTCGGTTGGCGCCGCCTGCTGTTCCTGTTGCTCAAGATTTTCCTCTGTCTTAGGCTGCGTGGCGGCATCTTCTGCCAGCGGACTACCGGTTTCTTGCGCTACAATGGTGGCTACATCCCGCGGGCGCAAGGGGGGCGGTGCATCTTGTGCCGTGGTGGTTTCCGGTACCGGGCTGTTTTTTGCTGCTCCTATCCCAGCGGAGCCTTTGTTGGGGAGCGCTTCTGCCAATTCCTGTGCTTCCAGTAACGCTAGCTCTGTGCGTGCGGCCTCCATGGCCAAATGATAGGAGTTTTCCAGCTTCCTCACAACGCCGACTCCCAGTATGCACAGCTCTATGGCTACTATGGCCAGTAGCGACAATATGCACGCTTTGTACGAGGTGGCAGTGCGTAACATGCTCACTATGCACCGTATTAGGGTGTTGAGTACATTACGAATTTTGTGCAGAAGTAGTTTCATATTCAATGATGTCGCCCTTGTACTGGCTCAGTATTGCTTGCATGAGTGCCTCTGCCGGCTCCCCCTTTTCTTTGTTGAATCCCCCGTAGGTCATGCCATCGAAGCGTACTCGTTTTCCTCCTACTGTCAAGTATGCTATCCCTTTGAATCCGGTACCCCATTGCCTCAGGTCTATACATTCAATATCGCGGATATCAAAGCTTCGGCCTGCTGCTGTAACGGTGGTGCCCCGCAAGCTAAGCTCGCGTTTGTGGGTGCGCAGCGCCAAACCCAGCAATATGATTCCTGTGATGGTGAATGCTACCCCGGCATACCATTGCTCGCGGATGGCCCCTTCATCATGTGGGTGGTCTCCCGGTTTGAGGGGGTAGTGCATGCGCTTGCTGTAGGCTGCCCAGCAATCGCTCCAGCTTCGGCTCATCGTCGCGTGGTCTCGCGCCTCGGGCGGACAACTGCGAGCTGCTTCACAATGCGCGGGCAGGGGGTAGCGGCTGTCTTTCTCGCCCATGGCGAATGTTTGCCCATTTTCTTCTGTGGTAGGAATGAGTGCTTGCTCGCCCAGCATCGTTTCCCACCCGGCAGCAGTATGCTGCGCTGCTGTGCTGCCAAGTTGGGCAAAAGCACGGTAGCTGCATATAGCTTCGTTTTGCTTGGCATAGCCTATGTGCCCATCGTAGAAAAAGTACACGGCAAAGCCCAGCAATGCCGCGATGACAATGCCGAATCTCACAAATGTATCCAAAGTGGCTTTGCAGACGATATCCTTCTGGCTCATGTGCACACATTCTATCATACTGTTCTTGCTATTGACAGTCAAAAATGCGTGATGACCGAAGAGCTGCGCCGCTCTGTGTCGGACCACACCATGGGTGAGACGGAATAAAGACTTGCCAATCATGGTGAATATGCTATGCTGAATGCGGATGATACGATACATGTACCTGTTGCTTCTGTTGCTGGGGGGGATGGCCTCCGGGCAGATATTCGACCCGGAGCCGCTGGATCCGAATCCGGAGCGCCCCATCCGCCGTGCTGTTCGCTTTCGTGTCATTGACTCTAAGAAAACGGCACCTTCACGCCCGGTTGCCCCTCGGAATGTGGAGAATAGCCAAGAGACCGGCGCGCCCAGACAAGATGGTACAGTGCCGCGCCAATATACCCGAGTGGCTGTGTTGGGATACCATAATTTTAGTGAAACAGAACCGGTGACTAATATGTTGATGCGTACATCGGAGTTCCGCAAGCAGATGGAGCATATCCGGCGCTCGGGAGTCAAAGTCATCAGTATGCAGGAGTTTTTGGAGTGGCGATTTGGTGCCCGCGATTTGCCCCCCAAGTGCGTGCTCATCACGTTGGATGATGGGTGGGTGAGCGTCTATAAGGAGGCATACCCCATTCTCAAAGAATACAATTATCCCTTTACTGTCTTTTTGTACACAGATTTCCTTTCCGGGGCGGGGTTGAGTATGTCTCCGGCCATGATTCGTGAGATGCAGAAAAACGGTGCTACTGTTGGTAGCCATTCAGTGAATCACTATTATCCCAGTACTTGGGAGGAAGTTGCCAAAAAAAGTGAGCAAGCCTATACAACTTTGATTGACCAGGAATTAGGGCAGTCTCGCCAAAAACTTGACCGCATGTTTGGCAATGTGAAAACATACTGCTACCCCGGTGGCTATGTGACTCAACCCATGCTGGATCGCATCATGAGCTACGGCTATGTTGCCGCCTTTACGGTGGTGCCCGGCAAGGTGACCTGCGAGGAGAATCCCTTTAAGATTCACCGCTACATGATTTTTGGTAACGACCCCTCAATCTTTAAGAATGCCATGGATTTTCGCGTTGCTGAGGTGGGTAAGGTGGTATCTACCGGTTCTACCCCCGGCACGCTTCCCAGCAAGACACCTATTCCTCCTTTCCCGGTGCTGCCCAAACCCGGTAGTGCCGTCTCGTGCGAGGTCCCTGAAATTTCTGCTGAACTCAGCGGTGTTCCCGGGATTAACCTTGCATCCGTACACATGAAGGTCAGTGGATTTGGCCGCGTGCCTGCGAAAATGGATAAAGCAACTCGTACCATTAGTTGGACTCCGCCCTGCCGAATCTATATGCCCAATTTATCCGTGCACCTTACTTGGTCTAGCAGCGATGGTACCAGCCACAAGGCTGAGTGGTCGTTTGTCGTGAATCAAGAGGTGCCGGCTCAACAATGATTAAAATAGAAATCATGGAACCCGAAGATAAGAATACGCCTGCTCCGGCAGAGACCGCGGTGAAAAAAACACGCGCCCGCAAAACTGCCAAGCCGGTTGCAGAGAAAACCGGTGCTCCCGCCCGCAAACCGCGTGCCCGCAAAGCCGCCAAGCCAGAGAATGCTGATGTGGCAGCTCCTGTAGCCGCCCCTGCGCCTGTGGTCGGCGAGAGTGCTGCTCCTACCGAGGCGAAGCCTACCGATAAGAAAACCAAGATCCGCCGCGTCAAGACCAAACAGGAACCGGCAAATGAGCCCGTCGCTGTACCTGCTAAGGAGACAGCAGCCCCGATGCCGGCTAAAGAAACACCGGCTCCTGCCAAGGAAGCTCCGGCCGAGCATACCGCCCCGCAGCCCAAAAAAGAAATCCCGACACCTGCTCCCAAGGTTGAGGAGTTCATCCCCACTCCTCAGCAACCGCGAGAGCGTGAACTCGAGCCTGCTCCCGGCTTTGCCGTGCCGGAAACAGTGGGCGGCAATGAAGGTGGTGGAAATGGGGGGAAACGCCGCCGCCGCCGCAATCGCAATCGCCGCGGTGGTGAAGGCCAGACCCAAGCCCAGCAGCCGGCCCAGCCCAAGGTGGACCCGGAGGAGTTGGTGCGCCGTGCATGGAAGATTTTCTTGGGTGAGGTAACGGAAGAAGGCTTGGCTCTCATGGATGACCGTACCGCTGCCGAGGCCTCTCGCCGCGCTTTCCGCGTAGCAGAGCTTTTCCTGCTGGAGGCCTCTCGCCATAAGCCTGCCAATACCACCCCTGACCAAGACGAATCCTCTGCGGAGGATATACCTGCTCCCGAAACCGCAGGAGAGTAAACATACGTTTTCTCATGGATCCAAAGGCCCGTCGGACAAAGCACCGACGGGCTTTTGCTGTTGAAGGTATTTGGCGAAGAGAGAAGGGGCGGGGACGGTGTATACGGAAGCGGAGGGGATATCATTTGCGGCGAGCCGGAAGGTGTTGCTTGGCGTTTGTTCTGCGTTTGAGTTGTCTGTTGGTGCATTCCATGATGTTGGATGTCCTGAGTCGCCGCTGCTCTCGGGTGGGCGCTGCATTGGATGACATAAGTGGCAGAGACTCTGTCTCCTCTACAAATCACATTCATCACCTTGGCGACTTTGCGGGTAGAGACACTAGCTCGCTCAATGCGCGAGCCTCTTGACTAATCTATCATATAGAATTTAAGTTGCCATATAAGAATTGCATCCATACAAAAAATCGAATATCGGAAGTGCTTTATGATGACGCATCACACCATCATGCTAATAATGGCAGGAGCTGCAATTGGTGGGGATGGATTCTTTCCGGTGACAATCCAAACAGGAGTTCATGCTGTGGGGGAGCTGGGCATCCGGGGTGGGATGGCAGCGGGCGCAATCGAGGCCGGCACGGGTGTGTTGGCCGTGGTGAAAGTGAACATGTGCCGGCAGCGGGGCAGAGCGCACCCAATGGAGGGGCTCACCTGTGTAGGCGGGGGAATGCGGGTTGGCCGCTGCGTGGAGGGGGGCTAAGCGTGCATCGGCAGATAGCACGTGCTGGTGGCATTGCAGGCATGTGCTATCCGTGGGCATGCCTGCTCTTGGGGCGGTTTCTGCCCCTTGGTGGCACGCCACACAAGGGATGGCAGTTTTATCTGCTGCTGTGTGGCTGTTGTGGGTGAAAGGGAGTGGCTGAGTGGGAAGGTGGGGGCGTTCCCGGTAGCCGTAATAGTACACTCCCCCCAGTAGCACTAGGGGGAGTGAGAGAAAGAGCGCAATGGTTGCTGCGCGGCTTTTTGTTGCCGTTTCAGGCATTATTTTTGCTTGATAATCGAAATGCGCCCGTATGAATCACGATTCTGGTTCATATTGAACGTGATAAGTAAGCGCGGATTTTTGAGCGGGGCATCCACTTTCAAATCATAGGT
Organism: Akkermansia sp.; assembly: GCA_017398355.1. Lineage (GTDB taxonomy): Bacteria > Verrucomicrobiota > Verrucomicrobiia > Verrucomicrobiales > Akkermansiaceae > Akkermansia. Next base: position 24,551 of record JAFQGD010000020.1, read on the forward strand.
ATTTTTGTTGTTCTTGATGCCAGTGGAGCCGTCGTGGCGATCTTCTGCCACTTTGGTATCGCCGTCGTACAACTCTACGGCTTTAACATAGAGGGCATGGGGGCCTTTCTTGTAGTGGAACACCACGGTGTAGGTGCCGGGACCATCGATGGGAAGTCTCCCCTCCAATTCTACGGGTGTTTGGTCCGCCGGTAATACACCGGGTTGCCAGCCATCTTCATAGGTTAGGGTGGCGGCCCATTCTCGCTCTGCAATGGCAGCGGAGCGCCCCAGAACGGTATCTTTGCCGTATGATTCGAGTTTGCGGGCGTATTCTCTCATGCGCTTAGATGCTTCGGGACCACCGACGCGGCGCAGGGTACCAATGGCGCATGCGCAGAACACCTGCTTCTGATCGTCCGTGTAAGCGGGGTCAGCCAGCATAGTGTCCAATTCTTTCAGCACTTCAGCGGGGTCTTCTTTGATTTTCTTTTCAACAAATCCCCACGGGTTGAATGTGACTTGACGAACCACGCCGCTTTCATCGTTGGGGTCGGCTGCGCGCAGCTGCTTTTCGTAGTTATCCGGGCGGTTGATGTCCTTCAAATTACAAGCTTTGGCAATGAGGCGCGCTTTGTCTACCCCCTTGGCTTCTGCAGCTTGGCGCATGAGCTCATCCTGTTCGCGCTTAGCTGCCATGCGTTCTTTGATAAGCTTGGCTACCTTGGCAGGTTTTGCCTTGGTCATATAGGTGCCGCAGATGGTAGAGTAGTGGCGCCCGTTGCGATCAAAGAGAAGAAGTGCAGGGTAATTGTCTGCATTGGGTATTTTGAGGCCTTCCCACTGAGCGTTAAATGCTTTGCGAGCATCGTCATCAAGCGCTTGCGGCAGGGCATAGGGGATGCGGACTGCCTGCCCGGCAGCTTTGGCAACTTCTTTGTTTTTGTACAGCTTGAGGGCAACTTTTTTGCCGTAAGTATCCCAGCCGTCGGCATAAGCAAAGAGGATATAGCCATCATCGGTAACTTTGGCTTTGGCTTCCTCCATGCTAATGACTTTGACGGTAGGATTATCTGCTGCGGCTTTCGCCTTTTTGGCCTCATTAGCCGTGTATCCTTTGTACAGGGCGCATGCTGCGACGAGAAGGGCTGCAACTATCAGTACTTTTTTCATTTTCTTGTTGAGTAAAGGTTACACAGGTTATGGCTTACGCGGCTTGTTCGCCATACACGTAGATAGCGTTGAGGTGGAAGAAATCCGGGCCTCCGGTACGCACGATTCGTACATACTTGGCTCGGGGTTTTTTATCTCCCAGGTCCACTTGGATGACGCGTTGCTTGCAGGGGCCGAGTTCTGCCACATCCTGCCAGTCATCGTCCTTGCCGGTTTCGGATACCTGCACTTTCATGTTGTGGAGGCGTTGGGTGTTGCCGGAGGTGGCGATGATGACTACACCGGTGACAAATGCTTGCTTAGGCAGCAGGACGGATACCCAGGGGTTTTCTTCCTTTTTGGTGTGGAAATGACCACCTACCGGTTCCAACAGCCCCCAGTGCCCACAGGCTGTTTCGTGGGAGGAGGAACTGGTGCGCACCAAGCCTCCTTGTGACATGAGTTTGCCGGGGTAGGGCTTGTGCGGTGGCATTTTGGCCTCCGGTGCGGTAAACTTGGGGGAAAGTAATTTGCCCAGAGATTGGAAAGTTGTTATGTCTTCCATTTGTTCAGCTGCCGTAATAGCCGGGGCCAGAATCTTATCGCGGTCTTCAGCAGCCAAACCTTCACCTTTACTGATGCCGCTTACCGTGGCTGCCATGAACTGCTTCTTGATATCATCGGATTGCTTCTCAGCGAGCTTGTTGCCCCAGCTGAGAACGATGGGGGGGTAAACCGCTTTGGAAGCAACAGCACCCAGTACATCTGCATAGAAAGCGCAGAGAGCAGCGGGCTCTTTGTTGATTTGGGGTAATAGTTTTTTCTGCTCGTCGCACATTTTTTCGACATCCCAGCGGGCCGGTCCCATATCTTTGACCTTTTCCCAGAATGCTACACACTCTGTGCGCAGGGCGGCTTCGTCCATGGCCTTAGCCATGGGGGTGTACGCATACTGCTGGAGAATATCTGCCGCGATTTCAGGCCAATCAGCAGCCATCGCAGAACAGAGGTCGCGGTTGAATTTCCTCCAAGCTTCGGTATCTGTGGGTGCTTTTGCCTCCAAATAGCGTGCATATTCGCGCCATGCCGGGTAGTTGAGCGGCTGGGCTTTCACTGCGTTGTCATAGCATTCGCGGGCTTTGGTATCATCACTCTTGGCGTAGATGCCAGCCAGTGCGCGGTATGCATTGGACAGACGCGTGTTTTCTGCTTCTTCATCAGAGAAAAGCTTGGTGGCCAAGTGCAGGGTGGTGTATCGGTAGTTGCCAACCCATGGGTTCCAGTGTAAACCGCGTTTCCAGTCTACGGAGTAGGAGGGAACCCACTTGTCGCCTACGAGTACGACATAGGCGCAGTGGCCGGGCTCACCCATTGTCATCGCGGGTACACCGTTGGCCAAGGCAGAGAATGCGCCAAAGTGGGAGAGGCTACCGCATACGCCACCCACCTCGTAGGTGAACTTGGCGCGGTTGCGGCCGTAGTGATCATCAAAGGGCTGGTTGTAACCGGGGCCATGGATGCTCTGCCCATACAGGTTGTATAGCTTGTAGCCACAGCGCCAGCAACAGCCGGTAAATTGCTCGGCCGGCAGGTGCACGTTGTCCAAGCTCCATTGCAGGCTTTCTACGCTGCCGAAGTTGTTGTCACCCTTGCAGCCCACCACCATGCGGCGCTGCCAGAAGGGCAGGGTATCAAACACTTTGTTGAGACGGCCGGCTCGCCAGTTTTTCAGGTAGTAGCCCACGCGATCCAAGGCTTCATTGTGCTGCCAGCCGTACTTTGCGAACTCGAGGGCGGCAGCGGTGGCGATGTCGCGTTCCATCTGGTTGTAGATGATATCCGGTTGCTTAGCGACAATGTCTGCCAGAATGGCCAGTGCGGTTCCAACTCTTTGCGTGTCGCCCGTCCATACAAATTGCTCTGCCCAATCCAAATTGTTACCAATTTGTTCCATCAACTTGCCGGCTCCCGGCGCGCTGATGCCCTCCAGGATGGAGTGGGCTTGCATCGCTTCGGCTTCCAGTTTCTCCAGCTCTGCTTTTTTGTTTTTGAGCTGTACACCCAAGCGAGATTCCGGATTTAAACCGCCGGGATTATCTTTTTCAATCTCAGCAATTTCGCCTTTGAATCGTTCAATTTTCTTGGCTAGTTCATCCTCACTTTTCTTCAATATTTCTTCGGAACCAATTTCGTATTGCGCCAGCATCCACTGGGCCAATAAGAGACGATTTTGGGGTTGAAGGAGGAAGTTTTTGACCGCTTCCGGAGAAGTGCTGCTCAGGCCTTTTAAAATGTCTTGTTCAACCTTGGTTTGCACGGAATCAGGCTCCGCCCAGTCCATGCCTTTGAGGTTGTTACCAATGTGTGAGCCCGGAACCGGGCGACCTGCTCCCATGCATTCCTGTGCTTTTTGACACAGGTTTTCGAGGAGCCCCGGATCATATAAATACAGACCACCTGCTGCTATTGCCAACAGTAGGGAGCCATTCAGAATAATGTTGCCTATTTTCATAAGAAATGGATTGTCTAATTCTATTTTTTGGCTCTTGAATGGTCAAGCCCAAAGTGTAGTTTTTTGATGTTTGATAATGCAAAACGCGCAACAACAGGGGGAATCCTGTGTTGCGCGCTTTGGTGTCTGTTCTTAGAGAGAGGCGGGAGTGGGATTTGAACCCACGAATGTCGGTTTTGCAAACCGATGCCTTAGGCCACTTGGCTATCCCGCCGATGCGTGGTTGCGGGCGCAGTTTAGCAAAGCTGCGCCATTAGGTCAAGAGAAAAGATGAAAGCAGACGCAAAAAGATGGAAAAAAGCAGGGAAAAAGGTGATTTTTTCTTTCTGTTTGTTATCGAACGAGCAGGGGGGGGCGAAGGGTCTTGATGACATGATGCCGGAAGAAGAACAGAAGAAAAATAGGGGGTGGTGGAGATGGGTAGAATGGGGGTGGATGTATATGGGGACCTTGGCTGCAATGGGGTTGCTTGTGGGGGTATTGGGTATGGGGGTGTACCATTTGATGGAGGGGAAACGGGAGGAACTGCTGGGCTACCGATGTTTTTCCGGTATGTACAATAGCGCGCGGGCAGAGGAGCCGCTGGGGCTGGGGGAGATGCCCGCAGCAGTGGCAGATGTATTGGGGGCTCATTTGCGCTTTGAGTATGATGATGCCGGGCATTTGCAGAGATTGGTACATTTAGATCGGGATGGGAAGCTGAGTACAATGCCCGGGAGCAAAGTGGCGGAGCAGAGATTGGAGTACGATGACGCGGGGCGCATTGTGAGCAAACGCAATTTTGATGCACATGGGAAGGCTGCTCCGGATGCTTCGGGGGTGGCTGAACGGCGCTATACATACAATCCGCAAGGCCTATTGGTGGAAACACGGTTATATGATGCCGCCGGCAACAATGTTGCCCCACGCATGCCGGGATTTGCGCGCGAACGTATTAGCTACGATGAGCAGAAACGCCCGGTGCGGATTGAATATTTGGATGGGCAGGGGAATCCTATGGTAAATGCGCGGGGGGAGAGTAGGGTGGAGTTTGTTTATAATGACGCGCATGGGGAGGTCGTTCGTACGAATTATGTGAATGATTTGCCACGGGAGAACCGTGCCGGAGTAGCCATTGAGAAGAAAAGCACTGTGCATGGGGGCGCAACACAGCGCACTGTTTGGTATAATGCAGACTCCAAACCTGTGGAGAATCCCCAAGTGGGCGCGTTGGCAGTGCAGCGGGATGTGATTCAGAATGGGCGCTATGAGCGCTACCGCCGGTGTGGAGAAAACGGGGTGATGCGGGGGCGCGGGCGTGTGTGTGCGGAGCACTTGGTGCGCACAACGATGGGTGGGTTGCCGGAGTGGGAGTGCTACAATGCTGATGATGGTATGCCCTGTATGAATGATGCTGTGGGCTATGCGGAGCGCGTATGTGAGTATTCTCCCGACGGGCGGCTGGAGCGAGAGTTGTTCTGGGATGCGCAGGGTAACCCTACTTTTTGCTATGAGCAGCGCCATAGTCGTGAGGGGGACAGCCGCCATGTGTTGCGGCTCAATACGGATGGTTCAACTGAGCTGCGCCGTGTGCATTAGGCTTGCGGAGCGTCATCATCAAAGACTAAGGATTTGCTCCAGCCATCGCGCGGTGTATGTGTGTTGGGGAAAATGGCGCGCGCTTTATCCCGGAATGCTTTGGGATTGGGCAGGGAGGGGCTGTAGTGTGTGAGCCAAAGTTCGCGCACGCCCCCGGCATCGGCCGCCATGCGGGCGGCTTCGGAAAAGAGCATGTGTTTGTTTTCCTTAGCTTTGGGTAGCATTTCATCCTCACCGTACATACCTTCGCAAATAAATAGGTCGGAATGCGCAGCTGCGGCCACGATGGCCGATGTGGGGCGTGAATCCGTGCAGTAGGTGAGTTTAAGTCCACGACGCGGCGGCCCCAGCACCATTTCCGGGGTGTAGGTGCGCGGACCGTCTTCTATAGTTTCTCCTTTTTGAAGGCGGCTCCAATATGCCAGAGGTATGTTTTGTTCCTTGGCGCGAGCCGCATCGAACTTGCCTGCGCGTGGTAGGGTGAAGCTGTAGCCATAACAGGGTACCCCATGGTATACGGAAAATGCATGGATATCACAATCCAGAAAGAACATGGTTTCTTCCTCTGTCTCAAGCTCGCTGACGCGTATCTCAAACGGGAGGTTGGGGGCAATGGTGCGTAGGGCGTTTACGGCGCGTTCCGTCCCCCTCGGGCCGATGATGGATAAATCTTCTGTGCGCCCCATGTTGCCCATAGTCAGGAGGAGGCCGGGCAGGCCGCTGATGTGGTCTGCATGTAGGTGGGTGATGAGGATTTTATCAATCGGTTTCAGGCTGAGACCTGCACGCTGGGCTGCAATCTGAGTGCCTTCTCCGCAATCTATCAACACGGCGTGCCCGCTGTAGCGCACCATGAGTGAGGTGAGCCACCTATTCATCAGCGGTTGGGTGCCGCCGGTTCCCAGCAAGCAGATATCCAGCACGCCGAGAGTGTCTCACAGTAGACCCCGATTTGTCAAGACGCAATTTGTAGCACTCCGTGTGTGGTGGGGATTTTGTTTATGAGTATCTTTTCCTGTTTTTTCTTGCAATGGGGCGGAGAAAAGGCTAGTGTGGGTGGCATGAAGATGCTGGTATTCGGGGGGAGTGGGCGCACCGGGCAGGTGCTGGTGCGTGTGGCGCAGCAGGAAGGGTGGCAGGTGGGTGCCCCTACGCATGCTGAGTGTGATTTGGCAGATGCCCGGGCGGTGTCGGATAGGGTGCTGGCAAGTGATGCGGAGTTGGTGGTGAATGCAGCTGCTATAAGCGGTTTGGAGGCGTGTTTGGATGACCCTTTGCAGGCTCATTTGGTGAATGCTGTGGCTCCTGCTGCTATGGCGCTGGCTTGCCGGCACACAGGTGCTAAGTTTATTCATTTGTCAACGGATTATGTGCTGGATGGCCGCCGCGCCGGCAAGAAAAATGAGGCCATGAAATGCAAGCCCGTGAGTGTGTATGGTGAGAGCAAGCGGGAAGGGGAATTGCAGGTGCTCGAGGCTCTCCCGGAAGCTCTTATTGCCCGCGTATCATGGATATGTGGCAACCCCAGAAAGCCAGCATTTGTGGAGCAAATGCTGGCGCGAGCCTTAGCTGGGCAAGCTTTGGCTGCCATTGCGGATAAAGAATCCATGCCCACGGATGCGGAGGATATTGCCCGTGCGGTGTTGGCTCTGTCCACCGGCGCGGAGCATGGGGTGGTACATGTGTGTGCCGGTGGCTCGCCGGTGAGTTGGCATGAATGCGCTGCACTGGCGTTGCAAATGGCTGTTGAGGCCGGGTATCTGCCAGTTGTGCCTCAGGTCGCCATGCAAAAACGGGGGGATGTATCCTTCTTTCGTGAGGAGAGACCCCGCTATACCGCCATGGATAATGGCAAATTGCTTGCGCTGGGAATCCCCATGCCGGATGCCGTGGAGACGATTAGGCGCGTCACTCTACGCTACTTGGAGGCTCGCTCAGCGGCAGCGCCTCTTACTTGAGGAGAAAATGCCGCCCTTGGATGCAGTAGTTCATGCCGCTCCACAGAGTGAGAATGACGCTACCCCACATAAGCGTCTCCCGAAAATACGCAGCAATAGTGCCCACGGAGAGGCTGTGCAGAGGCTCAAAAAGATTGGGCCCATAGGCGAGGTACACGAGGCAGGCGATGCAGTATGCCAGCTGGATGCCGGTTTTCCATTTGCCACACCAATCTGCCGCGATGACAAAGTTTTGAGTGGCTGCTACTTGGCGCAGCCCGGTAACCAGAAATTCGCGGAAAAGGATGACGATTGTTACCCAGAAAGGACACATCCCCACATAGGTAAGGTAGACAAAGGCCGAACAAACAAGAATCTTATCTGCCAGCGGGTCAATAAGTTTGCCGAAATTGGTGACTAAATTGAGCTTACGTGCCAAATACCCGTCCAAAAAATCACTGATGGCACCCACAACAAAGGCCCACAAAGCAATACACCCGGCGATGGAAATGGGAATGAAGTAGCCTTGGGTTGGGAGAGAATCGATGCTGCTTTCTCCATGAATGGGGGTAATATCACCGATTGCCAGAACAATAGTGAAAACCAGAACGAGCAGAATGCGCACCAGTGTAATGGAATTGGGCAGGTTCAACATGGTATTGCTACATTATTTATAGCACCCCGGAGCGGCCTTTTGCAAGCGAAAAGACCGCTTTAATGCCACGCCGGGTGGAAAAAATAGCCTGTTGTCACAGAAAATGGTAGGATGTAGCATGACATCTGCCCCGGATGAATCATTTGTGACAGATTCTTGACTTGAAAGCGCGCAATCTTTTGCTATACTGCATGCCATGAATGGATTTCGCATTACCCTTTTAGTATTGCTTTGTTTGGCAGTATCCCTCATGTTTTATGCCGTGATGGTGGTGGTGCCGGGATGGCAGAATCAGTATGGCGAGTACCAAGCATCGCAGAAACTGGCAGAGTATCAGCGAAATAATGATTACCACCGCTTGCGTATGGAACAATTTGGCCCCGAGGCTGAGACCCCGGAGGTGGCGCAGGCTCGCGCTGCGGCAGAGGAAAGCGCCCGCAAGGGTGAACAAGCTCTCAACGAGGCAGAAGAAAGCAGCGTGATTGCTGCAGCAAAACGCAAGGAAGAAGCGGCCATGGCTAAGCAGGTAGAGACAGATGCCACAGCTCCTAAACCTTTGGGCTTGGTGGCGGCATTCGATGCAGAGTGGAATGTGCTGATGATAAAGCCGGTGAGTGATACACCCCTGCACCCGGGCTATGTGGTAGCGGTACGCCGCGATGGCCGCGTTATATGCGAAGCCGTGATTGATAATTTGGACAGCGAATCCGGCCAGTACAGTGCCACCCTCAAAGTGGCGGATTTGGGCAAGGTGATTTCCTCTGTTTCTTCTGATGCCACTTTGCAACCCGCTGTGGGAGATGAAATTATTGAGTCCCCATTCCCCAGTAGTGCAGATTTGCGGGGCGGTGCGGCAGTGCCTGCCGCGCCGTTGCCCTCCGTCCTGCCGGCAGAGGCTACAAATTCTGATAGCGGATTGCCAGTGATTGATGCGACCCTTACCCCCATGCCCTGATGTCCCGCTCTCAGAAAGCATTGTTTGGCCATGTGCCAAGTTTTTCATTTGAATTCTTTCCGCCCAAGACTCCGGAAGGAGCCTCGGCTCTGTACGATACAGTCATGAAACTGCGGGCATTTCGCCCAAGCTTTGTGAGTGTGACGTATGGTGCAGGTGGGAGCTCTCGTGAGTTGACTCGCTCCGTGGTGCAGGATATTCAGGAAAGCGGGATTCCTACGGTGCCACATCTCACCTGTGTGGGGCACACGGAAGCAGAGCTTGCGGAGATATTGGAGGGTTATGTGCATGCCGGGGCTCGCGCTGTGCTGGCATTGCGCGGGGATCCTCCCCGCAACCGCGCCTATGACCCCGCGCGGGATGCTTTCCGCCATGCATCGGACTTGGTGCGTTTCATCCGCTCATGGGAGGAGAAGCGCAAGCTGCCGTTCCGTCTCACGATTGGTGTGGCCGGATTCCCGGAGGGACACCCCGATACCCGCAACCGTATCCGCGAGATGGATTATCTGAAAGCCAAGTTGGACGAAGGGGCAGATTACATATGCACACAGCTTTTCTTTGATAACCACGCCTTTTTTGATTATCGTGACCGCTGCCGTCTACTGGGGATAGATGTACCCATCATTGCGGGTATCATGCCGGTCACCTCGATTTCGAGCATGAACCGCATGGCCGAGCTTTCTGCCGGCACGAATTTCCCCGCCCGCTTGCTCAAAGCCATGCTCCGAGCCGGGGGCGATAAGGCAAGTATTGAGCGTATCGGTATCAACTATGCCAGTAACCAATGCGGGGAGCTACTGGATGCAGATGTAGATGGTATCCATTTCTACACGCTTAATCGCTCCCGCGCAACATTGGAGATTTATCGCAATCTCGGTATCAACAATTATTTTGATGTGGATCGTATCCACATGCTCAGCAATCTCTACAAATCCTGACCTATGGACACAAATTACAAGAACAGCGAGGATACAGCCCCGCTTTCCCCGGAGGAAATCAAGGCTATTGGTGAAATTGAAATCGGCCCGTCTAAGCACGAGATATTCCTCAACAATCATTACAAGAAACTTATCGTAGGTGGCTTGGCCTTGGTGGCTGTAGCCAGCGCTGCCATTTGCTACGCAACCTATGTAGAACAGCGAGACATGGATGCCGGAGCTGCTACCGTGAGTGCCATGAAGCTGACCGCCCCCGGCAACGCTGCTACGCCGGATGCTTACGATGCTGCCCAGCTTGCTACGGTGGTGGGAGATTATGCGCCCACTCCTTCTGCTCCCACGGCTGAGTTGATGGAAGGCCTCTCTCTGCTGACGGCAGAGGGGGATAAGCAGCAGGCCGGCATTGCCCGCTTGGAGCAGATGGCTGCCAGCTCCGCCAATGATCTTATCTGCGCCCGTGCCCGTGCTGCTCTGGCTGCTCACTTTATGCGCACCGGAGATAGTGCAAAATCCGCAACAGAGTGGAAGAATATCACCAACCTGCCTCAGAATCCGTATACGGCACTAGCTTATCTTTGCTTGGGGGATTTGGCAAAGCAGGGCGGGGATGTGGAAGGTGCCCGCAATTATTACAAGCAAATTTCTACGGCTTGCCCAGCCAGTCCGTTGGCACGCCAGGGGGCTGCAGAGCTGCGCCTGATGCTCCTGGAGGTGGATGCGCCCAAGGTGGAGACGCCCGCCCCGAAGCAGGAGACACCTGCGCCCAATCCGTTCGCTTCTCCCTTTGGTATGCCCTCTGCCGCTCCGGCGACCGGTGGTGATTTTTCCTTCCCCTCCACTTCTACGCTGCCCGGTACCGGGAATTGACCTATGGCGATGCATCAGGACCATTTCTCCATGCTCTCTGAGCTGGAGCGTTTGGCTGCAATGGCTCTGGATCCGGTAAGGGTGCATGAGCTGGGGGGCGACCAGTGGCCTGTTGCAATGTTGGCTGCGGCTTTGATTGCCGGTGGCGATGAGAGCCGCCGCACCGAGTTGATGACAGCTTACGGCGTGTTTGTGCAGAAGAATGCACCTGCTGCACGCGCGGCGAGCTTGGTACAACTCTCTCGCTTTGTGAGTGCCAATAAGGGGAACGGCTGGCGGGGATTTCTGCCTTGTGCTGTGGCCGACCCCGATGCGAATTTGCGCCGCAAAGCCACGGTTTACCTTTGTACACTAGCGACCCCGGGTGAGTTGGAGCGCTTCACCGGCGTGGCAGAAGTTGTGCGCCGCTTGGCTGCAGATGAAACAACTCCCACGACAGCTTTGGATGCTTTGTTGAGCTTGGGAGATATGCGTTTCTTGCCACTTTTAGAGTCATTGTACACCCTGCCGGAGACGCAATTAGCCACTTGGCTCGGGGAGTTGGAGGTGGTGCCCAACCATCTCTCATGCAATTGGTTGTTGGGCGCGCTAGAAAAACATACGTCCCTGGCTTCCGGTATTGCTTCTGCTTTGCAGCGCACGGCACCAAAGGCAAGCGTCATAATAGATTTGACGCTGCCCGTCCCCTCGTGGTCCTTCAAATCTGCGGCACCGCAGCCACTGCACGGCTGGACTCCGCAAGAGTATTTTGCGCGCTTGTTACCCCGCTTGCAGCCGCATTTGAGTGCAGAGCAGGTGCAAGCCGTCAAGGAAGCTTTCGCAGGTGCGTAATTGTATTACGCGCCTGCTTTTTCAAGGATGGGAAGAAGTTTTTCCCACACGTGATCGACGGTGATTTTATCAATAGTATCCGGTGATACCAAGTTGATGGAGCGGGGGCCAGTGAGTGCGCCCTGCTTGGTGCGGTTGTCGTAGATGGCAATGGTGGGCATGCCGGACAAAGAAGCTATGTGCGAAGGTCCGGTGTCATTTCCTACAGAAGCAATGGCAAGGCGAGCTAAGTCCGGGATGTCCAGTAGAGATGTTTTGTTTATCATATTGACGGCTAAGGGAGATGCTTCTGCAATAGCTTTGATTTCTTCCTCTTCCGTTTTGGTGCCAATGAGCACAACGGAAATGTTGCGCTTTGCCAAGCGGGCCGCAAGCTCCGAAAAATAACCTACCGGCCACCGCTTGTGCGGATGATTGGGGGAACAACCGGGGATGAATAACACAAAGCGCTCCGGTAGCTCATGGAAATACTTGTTTTCCCCGTGCAGGAAAGATAAGTCAGTTATTTTGCCACATGGTTTTGCAGGAATTTTCGTGCATTTACCAAAGCTGAGCGGGTGCTTTTTTTCGATGTGGTACTCGGTGACGTTTTTCATGCCCGTGTGCCAGATAAAGGACTTGCGGGAGAGAAGACGCATGGCGTAGAAATACCGATACTTTGTGCGCGAAACGATTTGGAAATCATATACTTTATCGAAATCGCCCGCTCTTACTTCTTTCGCAAGCCGAAGTGTGTATGGTATGTTCAGCAGCGATTCTCGATTGTCAATGATATAGTGGGAGAACATGTTCATCTGCTTTGCGATGGAGACGAACGGAGCTCCCGTCATTAAGGTGAATTCTGCGTTAGGATGCGCGGCTTTAATGTTTTGCATGGAACCGATGGCAAGTACGAAATCGCCCAAAGCTCCAAGTTTGATGATGAGAATCTTTTCCATGTACTTAATATCTTGTCAATTTATTATAAAAGAGGAATGAGTTCGCTTGGTGATTTTACCACGGCATCGGCTGCTGATTCTTCTGCGCTGTCGGACAGCAGATAATTGCGGCCAACTCCTGCATGAATGCCGGCCTGTACATCTCTCTCTTTGTCTCCCAAGGAGAGGGAAGCTGCCATGTTGATACCCCAACGGTCGGCCGCCTGAAGAAAAAGTCCGGGGGCCGGTTTGCGGTTGATTTCATCGTGAAGTAGAGGACAGTGCAGGGATCCGGCTATGCGGATTCCGTGTGCCTCAAACTGACCGCTCAAAAACTGCATAAAGGCAGCGTAGTCCTGCTCTGTATAGTAGCCTCTTTCTATACCGGATTGGTTGGTGATAATAATGATGAGGTAGCCAGCACTCTGCGCGGCCCGGCAAAGCTCTACAATGCCGGGAATCCACTCGAAATCCTGCGGGCGGTATACGTAGTGTTTATCTACGTTGATGGTACCGTCGCGGTCTAAAAAAAGTGCGCGCTTATCAGGCATACATGGCTCGTTCTGTTATTTCACAGATGAGGTGGCCACTTGTAATGTGCATTTCTTGAATATGGTTGGTCACCCCTGCGGGTACGGCTAAGCAGATATCTGCTTGTTCTTTCATGAGGCCTCCTCCTTGGCCGGTGAATGCAACGGTTGTGATGCCCATGTTGCGGGCTTGTTGAAATGCAAGCAGCACATTGCGGCTGTTGCCGCTAGTGGATAGCCCGATGAGAACATCCCCCGCTTGGCCTATGCCTTCTACTTGGCGGCGGAATACGTCATCATATCCGTAATCGTTGCCTATGGCGGTTAGGATGGAGGTATCTACTGTAAGAGCAACGGAGGCCAAGGCTTTGCGTTCCATCTTATAGCGGCCCACAAACTCGGCTGCAAGGTGTTGAGAATCAGCAGCAGAGCCTCCATTGCCACAGAACATGACCTTTCGCCCTGCTTTCAGGGCAGTTGTACAGGCCTCTGCAATGGCAAGAATGGTTGCAGCTTGCTCGGACAGCGCATTCATGCTGTCTGCCACACTTTTAAGTTCTGCTGTAATCCAATCGGCGTTCATGTGTGTTATTTATTGATTTTTTCGACAATAGATGTGGTGGAGAAGCCCTCTACGCGGGGGAGTTCTACTGCTTTGCCACCATAGGAAACTACAAGTTGCCCCTCCGGCCAGCGTTCCAGCGGGTAGCCTTCTTTGGCGATGACATCCGGGCGCAGCCGTTCGATGAGAGGAAGGGCTGTATCTTCCTCGAAGATGACAACGTGGTCTACTGCCTTGAGCGCTACGACCATGGCTGAGCGGGCTTCCTGATTGTTGACCGGGCGGGTAGGACCTTTGAGGCGGCGTACGGATTCATCGCTGTTCAGCCCTACGAAGAGAACATCACACAAATCGCGAGCTCGCTCGAAGGAGCTGAGATGCCCCGGGTGCAGAATATCGAAGCAACCATTGGTAAAGCCTACAATCATTCCCTGGGCGCGCAACTTGGCGGTAAGTTCAGCTGCTTCATCTACGGTGAGGATGTCTGCGTGTTCCTGGTGCTCAAGCTTCATTTTCAATTCATTCGGGGTGACACATGCTGTGCCGAACTTGCCCACCACGATACCGGATGCCGCATTGGCTATACGCATGGCCAGCTTCATGGGAGCCCCCGCGGCCAAGGATGCCCCCAATGCTGCCAAGGAGGTATCACCTGCGCCGGAAACATCATACACTTCTTTGGCTTCTGTGGGTATCCATTCGTAGCTTTCGCGTTCATTGCCGGGGATGTAGATCATACCGTGCTCGCTGAGCGTGACCAGCAAATTGCCTACCCCGTATCGGCGGCAGACGGCGCGACCGGCAGCCACCGCAGCTTCGGCAAATCCATCTGCGGTGGGATCAAAGCTTTGGCCTGTTACCCCTTCAAATTCCTTGCGGTTGGGTTTTACAAGTGTAGCACCGCGGTAGATAGTGTAATCAGTTGTTTTCGGGTCTACGATCACCGGTACCCCGGCTTTGCGGCTCAGTTCTATGATGGCCGGTGTAAAGCGCTCATCAAACAGACCTTTGCCGTAGTCAGAAAGCAGCACCATATCAATGCCGGCCATGTGGCTTTCGATGCGGCTGAGTAACTGCTGTAATTCCGCATCCGGCAGATTCAGCTTTTCTTCGCAGTCTACACGCAGCATGTGCTGGCTACCGGAGACATAGCGCGTTTTAACGGAGGTGGGGTAGCCCGGCAGGGAGAGGAGCATACCGCAGTCTGCCCCTTGCTTTTCCATGTGGTTGCGCAGGAAATCGCCATCAGCATCTTGCCCAATCACGCCGGCAAAACTGGTTTTGCACCCCATGCTCCGCAGGTTTGCCACCACATTGCCGGCACCGCCCGGCATGCTGTTTTCTTTTTGCTTGAGAAGCACCGGCACCGGAGCCTCCGGTGATAGACGGCTTGCTTTCCCGTATACAAAGGTGTCCAATATCATATCGCCTACGCAGAGCATGTGCAGCTGAGAGAATTTCTCAACATAGGAGGCAAGATTTTTGATGTTGTCAGACATAGGAATGAATGGGGGCTTGTAGGTTATTCTTGACTGTGGGCGTTCCAATTGCAGTCAACTTGTGGGTAAGGATTGATATCATCATTGGCGATGATGCGTTCCATGCGGCGGCGTTGGAGTTTATCCAAGATGGAATACATGATGCGACGTAGGCGAATGCCTATGCTCCGGGGGCCTTGCTGTGGCTCGTTTTTCCAAGGGGATTGTAGCCAGATGCGTCGGTATAGCTCGTGATCCCATCGGTAGCAATAGTCGGTGATTTTTGGGCGGCAGGCAAAGTGCCGGATGCTGGGTTTGAGACACGTGCGCAAGGCATCCAAAAAGGAAATACAGCCCCAGTATCGGTAGCGTTTGAAGAGCTTGCGTGGTTGCAATTCATTCCAATTCCACCGGGGGTGAAGCGCACGAACTCTGCCGTACATGACGGTGTTGAGACCATCCTGATCAAAGTAGATAAACTTCTTTCGGTTGGCGTCCAAACAGCTTATGAGTTGTTGCTGGATATTTTCCTTGCGCATTTGCGCGAGATTTAACAGCATGACCCCGGAGTTGAAATAGGTGGGGTGTTCGTACACTGCCGCAGCTAAATCTTCCCCCAGCTGCAAGGTAAGAAGTGGGGTGACATCTTCGCTGAACAAGACGTCAATATCCGTGTACAAAACCATATCACAGTTCGGCATAAGCTCCGGCAATAGAAGACGCCCGCATGCCGCTTTGGGGAATTGTTTGGAAAAGGGCATGTCATCCAACTTGCCCTCCAAACTGATGAATTTTAGGGATGCTCCCCACGTTTGGCATAACGCCTGCATCCGGTCGATATCTGCCTGTTCTAGCCCGGCATCTAGGATGACGATATTTAATCCGGCCGGTTTTGCTACGGTGCTAAGCAAAGAATAAAGGGCAATACCAAGCATGAGTCCGCCTCTCCCATCGGAAGAAAAGACAACAGGATGCCGCTCCACTTCGTTGTCGAGTGTGGAGTAAAAATCTTGGACAGGCATGTATGCTTTGCTCGGGTGCATAAGCAAAGATTAGCGGAATTTAAGAAGGGATTTCATTCGCTGTCTCATGCGCAGTTTGGCGCAGGCCATCGTCCAGACACAGAGCCGATGGTAGATATACTGTTTCCACGTCTGTTCCTTTTTCTGCTTGGCAAAAGCTGCAACACGGGAGTTCACTTCCGCATCGATTGTTGATTTTTCGTTCATCGGGTCGGAAGACTTAACCAGACTGGGGTAAATACCGCAGCATGGGATGTTGCCTGTTACTAAAGTGACCCAACCCCACTGCGCATCGTAGCCTAACCAGTAGCGCTGAAATCCTTTCAGTACCTCTATTGCTCCCTTGCGGGTATAAATGTTGCCAACCGCCACCCACGGGAGTTTTTTCGGGAATACAAGCTTCCATGGACAGTCCTTTTGTTGGGTATGCAGCGGGTATATTTTCCCATCTCCTGTCCAAAGTTTTAAGGCCTCCCAGCCGGATGTGTGTTCAATGAGCCACGAAATGCCTTCGTCAAATTGGGGGTGTAACTGCAAATCATCCTCCATGATAACGCCGTATTCCGCGCCGGAATCCACAAAGGTTTGCAATGCTTTTAGGTGACTCATGATGCAGGCGTGCTCATTTGGAGAGAGTTCTACGGCGAATTCTGCTAGCCTGCGTTGTTTGTCATAGGCTGATAGGGTGGTTATATCAAGTTCCTTACCGGCAATGGCTTCTATGCGTTCGAGCTTGATGCCGAATTGAGCGGCTTGCTTTTCTGCCTCTATCTTCCGATCCGTGGCATGTTGCAGGTTAATGTAGTAGTAGCGGATGTCGGGGGGGGTATTCATGCTCTCAACTATTTCCATACAATGCTATCACCCAAGCATGAATTGTCAAGAAGTAACTTGCCGTAATTTTCAAAATTGTACGGTAAATCATAGGTCTGCCATTTCCCGGGAAACAAAACAGCCGCTCTCCTGAGCGGCTTCTGAAAAAAGTACGGGGGATAGGACTCGAACCTACGACCTCCACCATGTCAAGGTGTTGCTCTACCAACTGAGCTACCTCCGCATGTGAACTGGGCAGGGATGGATTCGAACCATCGAAATCGTACGATAGCAGATTTACAGTCTGCCCCCTTTGACCGCTCGGGAACCTACCCATTCTTTGCCGGCTTCCTTATCGGAAAGCGTGCAGCGACAATTTACACGATTTTGATGCGTAATGCAAGCTTTTTTTTGAGAAAATTATTTTTTTTGTGTTTTTAGATGTCGGATGGCCGGAATAAGGAAGGCGATACCGAGGGCGACAACGGCAAATGAGAGGTACTGACCACGGGTGATGCCGTGCCAGGTATCAGCATCCGGCTCACGGAAGCATTCCGTAGAGATGCGTGCGGCTGCGTACATGAAGCAGAAGAGGGCAGAGAAGATGCCTGCCGGAGCATTTTTCCAGCCTAATCGCAAGGCTATCAGCACGATGAAGATGATGAGCCCTTCTCCCAATGCTTCAAATAGCTGGGATGGGTAGCGTGGGTTGAGGAATTGCCCCAGGGTTTCACGGAATGTGTCGTTTTCCCGGTTGAGCCGCATGAATAAATCAAAGTAGCTTTCAGTCGGGGCTCCGCTTGCGTCGCATCGGACGAATGTTTCGATGGGTGCGCCCATGGTGTGGTCTAAAGCGACTTTTGCTTGGATTTGGGTGGCTGCGGGCAAAGAGAAGTACTCTTGGGGGAACTTCATGGCGATGCTATTGGTGGCCGAAGCGATGCGTCCATAGAGCTCACCGTTGATGAAATTGGCCACTCGGCCAAAGAAGATGCCGATGGTGCAGACGATGGCGAGCCCATCTGTCACAGCGGGTAAGCTCAGCTTGTTTCTGCGGCAATACCACAGCGCAACGAGTAGCACGGCAATGATGCCACCGTGGGAAGCCATGCCTCCTTCCCACACGCGCAGGACCCAGAGTGGGTCATTGCAAAATCCGCTCCATCCGTGCTCCGGGAGCCAGTAAAAGAAAAATTCTCCCAAACGGCCACCCATGAGTACACCAAAAATACACACCGTGGTGATAAAATCTCCCAATTTTGCGGGCTCTATGGTATATAATCGGCGTTTGGAAAGCCACAACAGAACGAAGTACCCTAATATGAAGCCACCCACGTATGCCAATCCGTACCATCGAATAGCGAGTGGTGTGCCGGGGATATCCATCAGGACGGGGTCGATATGGTGAATGTAGGTAGCAAGTGTGTTCATATCCTCTTCGCTGTATATACCACATGTGCCTTGCGGGGAACAAGGTGAATGACAGAATTTTTCTTAAAAGAACAGTGCTGCGATGATGCAGTACAGATGAAAATGGTAGATTCTTTCAAAAAAAAGCGTGTTTACGCAAGATTCTTCTCGCCAAGCGGGACTGAATTGTGTATAAGTATACCACAAATCTGACGTTTCTATCATGAAAAACTTCTTCCTGTCTTTAGTTGTTGCCGCATTGTTTGGTATGCCGTTTGCCACAGCTCGCGATGCCACTTCGGTGCAAGTGTCGGTGAAACATCAGCCCGGTAAGCCGGTTGCCGCACAGAAGGTTGCTCTTCACAGTGCTCAGAATATGAATGTGGAAGGAATTATGGAATCCCACAAAACGGGTGGATGGCATGTGGTGAATATCCCGCTGACTGTAGAAGGGTATTGTAAGAAAAAGGACTCCAATGGTTCCCCTCTGCCTGTTCATTATATCCCTTCTCTGACGGTGAAGGTGTACTTGCTCTTTAAATGCCAGGACGAAAAGGCTAAGGATCCTGCGGCTCTTCTGCTTAGCAAGGAGTTGAATTACGTTAATATCCCCGTAGTGAAAGAAGGCAAGAAGTCCGGTGTTCGTGAGAACGAAATCTACGCCGGGGTGTTTATTTCCCCCGCGGATGCTTGGAAAATCAATGAAAAAGCCAAGGCTGAGCTTTCCGGTGCATTGGTTGCGTATGCTGTAGAAGCCACGTTCAATGGTGCCAATTGCATGAATTCCGACAAGGCTAAGTTCCCGCAGGCCTACGTGGTGGACAAGAAACTGGAACGCGAATGGAATCTTGATGGTAAGTGGTGGGGTCGCACATCCAATGATCGCGGTGCCTCGTTGCGCTCTGTCATGGAGACTCCCTTTGCCTACTCTTTTGCGGCCTTTTATCCGGAATCTGCCCCGCTTGTAGCGGATACGACCCCGGGTGCAGCCTCGACTACACCCACCTCTACGGACTCTGCATCTGCTACGAGCACGGAAACTCCCTCCGAGACGGCGGACAGTGCCACTCCTGCGGAAGATAGCACAGGTGCGGATGCCGATGCTGATGATAGCGGGGCATCTAAGAAGCGTTCTAAAGGTAAGCGCCGTAGCCGTCGCGGTTCCTCTCTCTGATTTTTAACTTATTACTGATTAGCCATGGCTGAATATAAGACAACTGTCGCTCTGGAAATTGGCGCGCAAAGCGTCACCATGGGCGTGTTTACCCCGGCAGGGAAGGGGTTTGCTCTTTCCCGCTATGCTCGCAGGGAGATATTGCTCGACCCTGTCGAAGAGGGGATGAGAATGGACTATGTGAGCAGCGCTATCGGAGAGCTCGTAAGCGAGCTCAAGGTAAAAGGTAGCGATGTTCGCAATGTTGTATCCGGACAGCAAGTGTTTATGCGCTTTATCAAGCTGCCTGCGTTGGATATGGATGATATCTCCGAGCAGGTGGGGTACGAAGCTCAGCAGCACATTCCTTTCCCCTTGGAAGACATCATTTACTCCTACCAAGAACTGCCGGATCGCGGTGAAGGTGAGCGAGAGGTTCTCTTGGTGGCTATTAAGAAAGATGTATTGGATAACCTCAATGGCCAGGTGGAGAGCAACAGTCTCCGCACGCGCAGTGTGGACTGCTCCATTACCTCACTCTACAATGCATTCCGAGTGAGCTATCCCGAGGAGACGGAGCCTGTCATGCTGCTTGATATCGGTGCAAAGACAACGGATATCATCTTTGCGGAAGACGGCCGCTTCTTCACGCGTTCGGTTACCGCCGCCGGTTCCTTTGTGACAAACACCATTTCTCGTGAGTTTGGACTGAGCTTCCGCGAGGCTGAGCGCCTGAAGCTGGAGCAGGGAGTTGTCTCGATGGGGAATGGACACACGGACTCCATGCCGGAGCAGCAAGCAGCCTTGGCTACCGCTATTCGCAATGCTATGGGGCGTTTGGGCTCGGAAGTACACCGCACCATCAACCACTACCGCGCCCAGTATAAGGGCAATCCCCCTGCCAAAGCATATATTTGCGGTGGCGGTGCACGTTTGCCGTATGCGCTGGAGTTCCTGCAGAACTCGCTCAACATTCCTGTTGAGTACATGAACCCGCTCAATGCTTTCTCCATTGGTAACAAGGTAGACCAAGAGGCATTGGAACAGGATTACCTTTGCTTGGGTGCTGTAGCCGGCGCTGCTGTAGCCGGCGCTAAAGTGGCTGAGTTTGATATAGACTTGGTGCCCACGAGTGTTGGCAAGGATCGCGCAGAACTGCAGATGATTCCCAAGGTAGTGGCGGCCGGTATCATTGCTCTTGCCGGCGCCGGTTTTTATGCTTACACGGCCGATAAGGCCGCTTCTGAGGCAGAGGCTGCCTACAAACAGGTGTCCCGCGCAGAGCAGGAGGTCGATTCCATTAACAGTAGCATCGAGACGGCTCAGTCACGCTTTGACCGCACCATGAAAAAGGTGAATGAGTTCTCCAAGCTTTATGCCATGCGCTATGCTTATGCAGATGTTCT
The DNA here is from genome assembly GCA_017398355.1 of Akkermansia sp. Lineage (GTDB taxonomy): Bacteria > Verrucomicrobiota > Verrucomicrobiia > Verrucomicrobiales > Akkermansiaceae > Akkermansia. Next base: position 45,246 of record JAFQGD010000020.1, read on the forward strand.
CAAGCAGCTCTCGGAGCGCAGCGCGTCCGTCAAGTTCTGGTTTACTGAGTTTGCCCCGCTCATCAACTATGATGTATCCTCTACCTCTTTGGTCGGTGCCACAGATGCCAAGGGTACACGCCTGATTGATATGAACAAGAGCCGCAGCGGTAGCCCCGATTCTTCTATCAACCGCGCTCCTGAGGCAATCGACCAGAAGAAACGTGGCAAGGATCCTATGGTAACGGCTATCTATGTGAGCGGCTATACAACCAAGAAACCCGGGGATGAGCGCAGTACGGAACAACGCCAAGTCCTCTACAATTTGGTTGATAATAACTTTGATGAACGCAGTGCGGATTCCCTCTTCTCCTATCAGAATGCAGAGGTGAACCGCGACCGCAACAACTACTTCAGCTTTATCGGAGCCAAAGAATCCAAGGGCAAAATGCAAATCCCGGATTACGTGGAGAAGTTTATGATGGTTATGCCGCTTAAAACACCCATTGCTATCCCCGAACTTAGCGTTGAAAAGAAGTAAAACACCTAATCTCTCTTAATCTCTCATGAATATACTTGAAAATAAGCGAGTGGTATTGCTCTCGGCTGTGTTCGCTTTGGGTTTTGCCGGGCTGACGTATCTGGGGTACGAACGCTCCACTCAGTTCTCTAAGACCCAAGCTGAGCTTGATAAAATTGGCGTCAAGTTCCAAGATTACAACGAGGCTCAGCTTCCTCCTACTGCCGCCAATCGTAAGGCTATCGTAGCAGCTAGCAAAGATGTTGACAAAATCAGTGCCGACATGCAGGCTGAGATGGATAAGTACGCAGCCTATTGCTTTGGTGATGGGAAGGTGCTCTCCTCAGTTGATTTCATGAATCAAGTTCGCGCTGCCATTGCTGAGGTGCAAAATGAAGCCAATGCAAAAGGCTGCACGATTTCTGCGCCGGCCATGGATTTGGGTATGGCTTCTTTCAAGAACACAGCTGCTAAGGAAGCTGAGGTCCCCTACCGCAGCTTCCAGCTCAAAGCTGTGCGCCGCGTTGCCGAAACGATTATAAACTGCGGGGCTCCCACTTTGGATAAAATCTATTGCGCAGAACTTCCCGAAGAGGCGCTGGATGCACGCAAGGGTAAGAATGCTGCCTATTTCCCATTGAGCTTCCAAGTGGCGTTCAATGCCAAACGCGGAGCTGATACCGATGGCCAGACGGACGAGAAACTCAGCGTCCTTCCTCGCGTCATGAATGCTCTTACCACGGATAAAGATTTCTTCCTTATCGTGACGGGAGTTTCCGTGCAATCCGACGCATCTTTGCCGGCCAGAGATGCCTACCAGGAACCTGCTGCCCCAGTGGCGCAGGGTGACAACTTAGGGGAGGGGGAAGAGGCTAAGCCTGCTACTCCTGCCGAGCGTGTCATTGCTGTGCGCAAGACGGGCGCTGCAGATGAGACTGTTCGAGTTCACCTCAACGTACAGGTGCTCTATTTCAATCCCACCAAAGGTAAGTAAATTTCAAACAAAGACTATCTGAGTATGGCAGAACAATCTAATCCCGGAAGAAACGCTCTCATTATCGGTATCCTGCTGGGCCTTGCAACCGGCGGCCTCGGTGTTTACACCATGGTTAGCAGTAAGACTTCTGTTCCTGTGACGAATCTTGACGCCGCAGGTACCGCTGCTGATTCTCTCACCGCAGCGGCTAATAAAGCCAAGGATGACAAAGAGCGCAGCCGCAAAATTGTTGATATTGCACCTGAGGGCGCAGTAGTGAACAATAAACCCCGCTTCACACCCATCTTCTTCTCTCCTGAGTTGTGGCAGGTGTCCATCGACAGCAAGAAGATGACGACTGTCATAGACATTTATGACCCGAAGGCGGAGAGCCTTCATAACGGCGTGCCTAATTCCTGGTTCATCTCCAACAATATCTCTGATGCACTTGGCCGCGCTGATGGCTTGGCCATTGATAGCGATGGTGATGGTTTCACCAACATGGAGGAATTCGGTGCAAAAACATCCCCCTCTGATCCCAACAGCTTGCCCCCCCTTATCGAAGCCGGTAAGCCCAACCACAAGTTGGAGGTTGTGGCCACCCGCACAGACAAAGCGGTTATCGAGGTGGAGGGTATGCTTGCTTACGATGCGAACCCCACTGAAACAAGCATCACCATTCACGCAGACCGCTCCGGCACCAACCGCTTGGGCAAAAAATTCAAGGTGAAGCCCGGCGATTCTTTCGACCTGAGTGGTAAAATGGATGGCGCATCCAAGCGCTTTACAGTTGTCGGATTCGAGAAGATGACCTATTCTGATTCCGTCGGCAATAAATCGGAAGAAAGCGCACTGCGCGTTCGCGATAATGTGACGCTTACCGGAGAAAAAGAATTTGTCATTCGCGCAGGCTTTACACGTTTGCGTCCCGGTGCCAAGAATAGTGATATCGGCACTCCCAATGTGAAAGGCCGGGATATTAACGATTCCTCGGCCACACTTCGTGTGACGGCCGGTCCCAAGGCAGGCAAGACATTTGACGTGATGCTCAACGACACATTCCAGGTACCGGGCAACGAAAAGATTTCCTGCAAGCTCGAATCAATCGATGCTCAGGGTACCGTAAATGTGCGTCCGGAAGGAGCCGAAAGCCCAATTCTGGTGCCAAAAGCCGCAAAATAACCTCAATTTACCACCAAACTCTAAAAAAAAAGCAATTTTTTAAATTGTAGACTTTACATTCACGCAGTTTTCTGACATAAATTAGACATTACCATGAACCACGCACCTCTCATTCACTCAAAGCGCACGATGATGCTCATGGCAGTTGCTCTCTCCTGCCCCTTTGCGCAGGCTGCAACAGCCGGTTATTTGAGCACCTCGACAGCAGCAGGAACCAGCGAAGTCGGCCCGACTGCCGTGTATGCTGGGCAGCTCTCAACTCAGGATGGTATCAATGCTCGCGAAGCAGCTCGCCGTAAGGCTATGACCTTGGAAGCCCAGCAGCTTCTGCAGGAAGGTCGCCTTGCCTATGCTGATGGCAAGTACACAGAAGCTCTCGAGAAGTATAAGGCCGCTTGGGATCGCATCCCCAAGGCTCCCGCTACCGAGAAATTCCAGGACTTTATCATCAAGAGCATTGGTGATGCTTCCATTGCTGTTGCCATCGAATACTCCAAGGTTGGCCGTTATGATGATGCTGAGCAGCTTCTCCTCGAAGTGCTTAGCCGTGATCCCAACAACCGTCGTGCCCGCAAGGAGCTCTCCGTTCTTCGTGACCCGGTTCGCAACAACCCCGCTCTCACCCCCGAGCACGTCAAGAACGTGGAAGAAGTGAATCGTCTCCTTACTCTTGCCTACGGCTACTATGATCTTGGCAAGTTTGATGAGGCATATGCTGAGTTCAACCGTGTCATTCAGATTGACCCCTACAACTCTGCCGCCCGCCGTGGTCAGGAAGCTGTCAGCAAGCGCCGCTCTTCCTACTATAACACAGCCCGCGATTCTTTCCGCGCGAAGGCTCTGGCAGAAGTTGATGCCCTTTGGGAAGAAGCAATGCCCCAAGAGCTTCCTGACATTGAGCTTGGTGGAGGCGAAGTGACTACCCCCTATTCCGAGCAGCAGATTCGCAACGATGAGAACCTGAGCAAGATGCAGATTTCCTCCATTAACTTCGAGGATACTCCTGTGGAAGATGCTCTTGATTTCCTGCGCGGTGAAGCTCGCAAGAACGGTATTCAGATCAACTTCATGTTTGAGGCTGCTAAGAAAGCAGCTCCGGCTCCTGTAGCATCTTCCGGTGATGATGAAGATGGTGAAGAGGGAGAGACCGCAGCTCCGCAGCCTGTTGTAGCAGAAATCCCTGAGGCCATTATTCCTAAGTTGGTGGTGCAGAACGTATCTGCCAAGGAATTGCTGCAGATGATTTGCTCCCAGGCCGGTTGCCAGTACCGTGTGGATGACAATGCCATTGTGGTGTACCAGACCGGTGGTGGTGTAGAGAAGATGTTCAAGCGCAAGTGGAAGGTTTCCCGTGAAATCTTTGACTCCGGCGCCGGCGAAGACGAAGGTGGCGACGAAGAGGAAGATGCATTCGCCGATGGTGGCGCACCCGCTCCCAGCAAGCGTATCGACGCTAAGGCAGCTCTTACCCGTTTGGGTGTCAGCTTCCCCAAGGGTGCTACTGCTCAGTACTCCTCCAGCCTGAACCTCCTCACTGTAGAAAACACGGCTGATAACCTCGACATCGTGGAAGAAGTGGTGAATGACTATCGCCGCCAGCTCCCGCAGATGGTGAAGGTGAGTGCCAAGTTCATCGAAGTGGCCCAGACCAACGAGGAAGAACTCAGCTTCGACTGGGTGGTTAATCCTTTCTCCGTGGCCAACGATGGTTCTACATACTTGGGTGGCGTGAATGGTTCCAACTCCAACCCGAACCGCACCTATCAGGACTTCGTGACGAGCGGGGGCTCTGCCTACGCCAACAACTTCAACGGCAATGGCGCATGGCCTGTTTCCCCCGGCAATACGCTTTCTTCCTCCAGAGATACGATTGCCAACGGCCTCATGACCGGCGGCCTTCGCTCCGGTACAGGTGCTCTTTCCGGCAACAGCATGGATTCCTTGGTATCCTCCGGTTCTGCCGCTGCCAACACCAGCACCTCCCCCGCTCCCGGTATCCTTTCCCTCTCCGGTATCTACGATTCCGGTTCCTTCCAGATGATTATGCGCGGCCTTTCCCAGAAGAAGGGTGTAGACGTGATGTCTGCTCCCAGCTTGGTGGCACGCCCCGGTCAGTTGGAATACACTCCGGATCCTGATCCCTTGGCAAGTGACCAGAAGGGTGATGACGATTGCGCCAAGATTGAAGTGATTCGCCGCTTCATTTACCCGACCGCTTACGATGCCCCTGAGATTGGCTCCTCCAACAACAACAACAACAACGGAGATGATGATGACTGGAATACCAGCAGCATGCCCATCGCATCTCCCGCCAACCCCTCCGAATGGGGTGTGGAAGAAGTCGGTATCGTCATGCGCTTCCGCGTGGACCCCGAACTTGAAAATAGCGATATCATCAAGTTCAACCACTTCGAAATCAAGGTTGTCAACTTTGAAGGCTTCGTGAACTACGGTTCGCCCATTACGGCAGGTGTCACCAACAAGACGCAGATTGAGCACATCACTCTTACTGAGAACCGCATTGATATGCCCATCTTCAGCCGCCGTTATGTCAACTCCAACCCCTGCATCTATGATGGCCACACCATCGCCATCGGCGGTATGATTGAAGATACCGTGCAGAAGGTGGAAGACAAGGTGCCCGTATTCGGTGACCTTCCCCTCATCGGCCGCTTCTTCCGCAGCAATGCCGAATCCCACGTTCGCAAGAACCTGATGGTATTCGTAACGGCTGAGAAGATCGACCCGACCGGTAAGCCTACACGCTTGCGTGACCGCGGTACCGGTGATAACCCCACGGCTGGCACCTCAACCCCCAGCCTCTTCCCCGACGACGGTTTGGCAAATCCCTAATCGCGTCAGAGGTTCAATGGTAACTTTGACCCGCCCCATGCTCTTGCGTGGGGCGGGTTTTACCGTCTGGAACAAGAAAAAATGAAAAAAATGCAAAAAATGAAAAATTTGTCTTGCCAAGAGGGGTGAGCTGTGATAAATTGCGCCTGCGCTGCTAGAGCAGAGTGAATGTCTGGATCGTCTAGAGGCCTAGGACTCGCGCCTTTCACGCGCGCAACACGGGTTCGAATCCCGTTCCAGATGTGAATACGAAGACCTCTCCCGCTGGGAGAGGTCTTTTGCTATCCTATATGAATCTCCTCATGATGCCGTCTGCAACAACGCTTTCTGCACCCTCCAGCACCCCCAAAAAGTGGGTTGATTGGAAGGAATTGCGGGGTTTGTTGGCACTGATGCTTCCTCTATATGTCGCCAATCTTATGCACATAGGCATGGGAGTCATCGATACAATCATTGCAGGAGTGGCCGGACCGGTGGAATTGGCCGCTGTGGCGTTGGGAACATCCGTCACAGCCCCTATTATGGTTGCGGTGGGGGCAGTGCTTACCATTGTGGGGCCCATGGTATCCCGCATGCGTGGGGCAGGGGCCGAGAACAAAATCGGGTTATTGCTCAACAATGCCAAGGCTCTGGCTTGCGTGCTTATGGTGGTAGAAGCGTTGGCACTCTACGCCGGTAGCCTAATTTTTCATTGGGTCACTCCGGATCCCGTATTGGCAGAAAAAGCAGCTTTGTATGTATGGTTTATGATATTGGGAGTACCTGCCAGCGTTTTATTGAGGGCTCTGCAAGGTAATTTTGAAGGCTATGGGCAAACCCGACCTGCCATGGTGCTGGCTTTTGCCGGGCTTGCGTTGAATGTACCGCTCAACTACGTATTTGTATTGGGGTATTTTGGTGCACCTGCATTGGGAGGAGCCGGGTGTGGTCTTGCTACGGCCATTATTCATTGGATTATTGTATTAGGCTTAGCGCTGTTGATGTTTGCATCCCGCCAGCACCGCCTGCATGCCCTACAAATGTTTGCCAATCGGTGCCCGGATTTCAGCCTTTGTGGGCGTATTTTCCGGCTGGGGTTGCCACTAGGTATTGCATCACTTTGTGAATTGGGCTTTTTCTGCGTGGTGATGCTTATCATCGCGCCGTTGGGCGAACTGATGGTGAGCGCACAACAAGTGGCTATCAACGTATCCGGCGTTATCTTTATGTTGCCGCTTAGCTTGGGCGTTGCCGCATCTATACGCGCTGCATATCATGTGGGCGGAAAACGAAAACAGGCATTTGATGCCATGGTGCGCACGGTATGTGTGCTCACCTTCTTCTTGGTGTTGGCGGTGATGGCTCTCAGCATCATTTTCCGCAGGGATATCGTTTCCCTCTATACTGATTCAGCCTGCGTTGTCGATTTGGCACAGCATTTGATATTGCTTTGTGCTTTTTACCAACTGCCGGATGCCATACAAGCCCTTTTTTCCGGTTTATTGCGTGGTTGTCATGATACTCGCGTGATAACTTTGATTAACTTATCATGCTACTGGCTGGTTGGGTTCCCCTTGGCTTACCTTCTTGTGCGAACAGACTGGATTGTACCGGCCATGGGACCGGCCGGAGCTTGGGTGAGCTTCATTGTGGCGCTTTCTTTGGCTGCCATTCTCTTTTTATGTCGCTTCTTGCGGACTCGCCGCAAGTCATTCCCTCATTGATACGCTACCATGAAAGAATCTGCTTGGAAAATACTATTTCGTCCCGATGAATGGGTGAAGCTCATTTGCCTCACCCTTCCTCTTTATATTGCAAATCTGACTCGTATAGGTATGGCGGTGACAGATACCATTGTGGCGGGCAAAGCCGGCCTCACAGATTTGGCAGCGGTGTCGTTGGCTGTGGCAGTTATCGCTCCTATCATGATGTCTGTGGGTGCCATCGTTACCATTGTGAGCCCTATGGTGGCACGTCTGCGTGGCGCGAAGAAAGAGAACCGGGTAGGCGTGTTGCTCAACAATGCTAAGAGCCTTTCCATACGGCTTATGTTGGTGGAATTGGTGTTGCTTTTGCTTGCCGGTGTTATTTTTGGTTTAGTATCGGAAGATGCAGAGATGGTAAGCATAGCTCGCATGTACCTCTACCTCGTCATATTAAATGTACCCGCCAGTATTTTACAGCGTGTGGTCTTGGGATGTTTTGAGGGATATCGTCGTACATGGCCCGGCATGGTAGTATTTGTAACGGCACTTCTTCTTAATATCCCACTCAACTATCTGTTTGTGATGGGGTGGGGGCCAATGCCGGCTATGGGTGGGGCAGGGTGTGGCCTTGCTACAACCTGTATTCATTGGTTCATCTTTCTCTCATTGTTGGGTATCTTGTATGCTTTGCCGGAACACCGCCACCATGCACGCTGTTTCATTTGCCTTCGCCGTATACATCTGGCCACGATGCGCCAAATCTTCCGCTTGGGGTGCCCGCTGGGAATCGCTACCCTTTGCGAAATGGGCTTCTTCTGTGTAGTGATGCTTATCATCGCTCCTTTGGGTAAAGCTGCCATCGGCGCCCAACAAATAGCCATGAATATCTCACGGTTGTTGTTCACGCTTCCTCTCAGTTTGGGGGTGGCTGTCTCCATCCGCGCTGCTTATTTTGTGGGGGCGGCCCGCAAAGCGCGCTTCGATGCTCTCATTCTCACCTCATCCAGCATGACGCTGATTGCCGTGGGGCTGCTCGTGCTGATTACTCTCTTTGGGCGCATCAGCATTGTCGGGCTGTATACGGATTCTCCGATTGTTGCAGAGACTGCTGCTATGTTGCTCATCCTTTGCGCTCTCTACCAGCTTCCCGATGCCGCGCAAGCAATTGCTGCCGGTTTTCTGCGTGGCTGCCATGATACGCGCGTCATCACATGGGTTAATATCTCTTGCTATTGGTTGGTCGGTTTGCCCTTGGCGTGGATTTTGATTCGCACAGATTGGGTTTCTGCCGGAATGGGGGCTGCAGGTGCCTGGGTGAGTTTTATCATTACACTGACTTTGGCTGCTATTTTGCTCTCGTGGCGCTGCCTTCGCACCCGAAAAATGCTCTTTCATGCCCATTAATTGACTTTTTGGATAAGAAATTTACGTTAAAGGCGAAATTGTGCTTGACGTTGGGGGGCTGACAGTGTAAATTATGCGCCCCGCACTACAGGTGTAGTGTGGCTCGAACTCGTAAACAAGTAACACACACGATGAAGACCCACGTGAAGAAAGGTGATAATGTAGAAGTTATCGCTGGCAAGAACAAGGGCAAGCGTGGTGTCGTTCTTTCTCTGAACGCCAAGAAGCAGACTGTGATTGTTGAAGGTGCTCGCACCATCAAGAAGGCTACCAAGCCCTCCGAGTCTGACCCCGAAGGCGGTATCAAGGAGATTGACGGCCCCATCCACATCTCCAATGTGAAGAAAGTGAGCTAAGGGTATCCCCCTGAAACTCCGCGCTTAAGCCATCAATCATCATTATATTAACAACAGAGCTGACCCGCTAAAATTATGAGCACACCATCATTGCTTACATACTATAAGGAGAAGGTCGTTCCGGCCCTCCAGGCGAAGCATCAGTACACCAATGTGCACCAGATTCCCCGTCTTGAAAAGATTGTGGTGACTACGTGCATGGGCAAGCACCCCGACCGCAAGCAGGCTGTTGAGGATGCTGTGGCTGAAATCGCCAAAATCACCGGCCAGAAGCCGTCTATGACTTACGCCCGCAAGAGCGTAGCTAACTTCAAACTCCGCGAGGGTGAAGTCCTCGGCGCCCGTGTGACGCTGCGTTCCACCCGCATGTGGGAGTTCTTGGATCGTTTCATCAACATTACCGCCCCCAATATCCGTGACTTCCGTGGTCTGCCCACCAAGTCTTTCGACGGACGCGGTAACTACGCCATCGGTATCCCTGACCAGTCTATTTTCCCCGAAATTGAGCTGGATCAGATTAAGCGCAATATCGGTTTCGACATCATCTTTGTGACATCTGCTCCCACGGATGAAGAAGGTCGTGACCTGCTTGCCGAACTGGGAATTCCCTTCCGCAAGCCCAACAAGAAGACTGAAGAAAACGCCTAACACCATTTACGACCATGGCAGTATTAAGTGATCCTATCGCAGATTTCCTTACCCGCGTCAAGAACGCCGGTAATGCCCGCAACGAGGCATGCTCTGCACCCTATTCCAATATCAAGGCTGAAGTTGCCCGCATCCTCCAGGAGGAAGGCTACATCTGGTCTTTCGAGGTGAAGGGCGAAGGCAAGGACAAGGCTATCTATGTGAAGACCAAGTTCACGCCCGCCGGCAAGCCCGTTATCACGGACGTCAAGCGCTGCTCCAAACCGGGCCGTCGCCAGTACGTGCATTCCGAAGAGATTCCGACCGTTATGAATGGTTTGGGTATCTCCATTGTGTCCACCTCCTCCGGTATGATGACGGGCGCCAAGGCTCGCAAGCTCAAGATCGGTGGCGAGCTCGTCGCGCTCGTTTGGTAAGTATCAACCCCTAACCTTATTAGAACAATATGTCTCGAGTAGGTAAGAAAACTATCGCTATTCCCGCCGGCGTGACCGTCACCATCAATGGTGGCAATGTGACCGTCAAGGGTGGCAAGGGTGAGCTTAGCTGGACGATGCCCGAGGGCATCACCGCAGTTGTGGACGGCGCCGTGCTCACCGTGAGCCGCGCTGATGAATCCCGCAAGCTTCGTGCTCTGCATGGCACCAATCGCTCCCTCCTTGCCAACATGGTAGAGGGTGTTTCCAAAGGCTTCACCAAGGAGCTGGAGATTGTGGGTGTAGGTTTCAAGGCTGCCGTTAAGGGCAAGGCTTTGGACCTGGCACTGGGCAAGTCCCACCCCATTCTTCACCCCATTCCTGCCGGTGTGACCGTTACGGTGACCGACAACACCAAGGTGAAGGTGGAAGGTATCGACAAGCAGATTGTTGGTCAGTTTGCCGCAGAGGTTCGTGGCTACTATCCGCCTGAGCCCTACAAGGGTAAGGGTATTCACTACGTTGGTGAATACATCCGCCGCAAGGAAGGCAAGAGCGTTGGCAAGTAATCATCTCATCAAACCCTTAGAAAGTTTACAAGAATATGAGCACTATCAATCGCAAAGCCATCCGCAGCCGTATTCATGCGCGTATCCGCAAGAAGCTCTCCGGTACGCCTGAACGCCCTCGTCTGGCCGTTAATTTCTCCAATCAGCATGTGTATGCACAGATCATCGATGACACCAAGGGTGTTACTCTTTGCTCTGCTTGCACAAAGAACGTGGACATGAAGAAAGCAAACATGGAATCCGCCGCCAAGGTGGGTACTCTGGTTGCTGAACGTGCCCTGGCCGCCGGTATCACTGAGGTCGTGTTCGACCGTGGTGGTTTCCTCTATCACGGGAAGGTCAAGTCTTTGGCTGATGCCGCCCGCGAAGCCGGTCTGAAATTCTAAAGAAGAAAGGTCATAATCAATGAACACAGAAGAAACGAAGGCTCCGGCCGCAGAGACAACGCAGGCTCCTGCCGCTGCACCGCAGCGCGCTCCTCGCGCTCCTCGTCGTGATGGTGGTCGTGGTTCCCGCGGTCCTCGTCGCGAAGGTGGTCGCCGCAGCGAAGCTCCCGTTGAGGAAGGTCCTCAGCTGATGGAGAAAGTGGTGTACGTGAATCGTTGCGCCAAGGTGGTCAAGGGTGGTCGCCGCTTCTCCTTCTCCGCTCTCATCGTGGTGGGCGACCAGAAGGGCAAGGTTGGCTACGGTTTCGGCAAGGCCAACGAAGTATCCGATGCCATTCGCAAGGGTACGGATGCCGCTAAGCGCGCCATGAAGAACGTGGTGGTGGTCAATGAAACCATCCCCCACGAGACATATAGCGAGTTCGGTGGCGCCAAGATTGTACTTAAGCCCGCAACCCCCGGTACCGGTCTTGTCGCCGGTGCAAAGGTTCGCTCCGTGCTTGAGGCTGCCGGCGTCAACAACGTCATCGCCAAGTCCCTTGGTTCCGCCAATGCCGCTAACGTGGTGAAGGCTACCATGCAGGCTATGCTCTCCATGCGCACGGCCGATCAGGTCCTCTCCGCTCGCGGTAAGAAGAAGAAGGACGCTTCCGTCTGAGATTAACCCTTAAAACATAGATTAAATATCATGTTGACACTTCACACACTTCAGCCCAATCCCGGCGCCAAGCATCGCAAGAAGCGCCTCGGGTGCGGTGAAAGCTCCGGTCTGGGTAAGACTTGCGGCAAGGGCAACAAGGGCCAGAAGGCTCGCTCCGGCGGCTCCATTCGCCCCGGTTTCGAAGGTGGTCAGATGCCCCTTCATCGCCGTCTGCCCAAGAAGGGCTTCAACAACGCCCGCTTCCAGTCCAACATCGCTATCATCAACCTGTGCCAGCTTGAGGCTTTCTTTGAAGCCGGCGCAACGGTTACCGAGAACGAGCTGCGCGCAGCCGGTCTCGTCAAAGGTAGCTGCGATGCCGTTAAGCTTCTGGGCAACGGCACGCTGACCAAGGCACTCAACGTGACGGTAGACTTCGCCAGCAAGAGCGTTGCTGAGAAGATTGCTGCTGTTGGCGGCACCCTTACGGTGCTGAGCGCCAATGCCTGATGACTGATAGCCGCAAGGGCTAAACAGTTACATCAGTAAAAAATCTCGAACACAGAGCCGGGTGGTGCAGTGCCACCCGGCACCTGTGTGAGAAAAGGGAAGGGGCAAAAAGTCCCTGCGAGCCCCTCCACCCCGCGCCTGCTGCGAGCCGAGCAAAAGCACAAGATGCCCCGTGCTCATCGGTCCCGGGCGCACAAGATAACACTGCATACCATTTTCACCCAACAACAGGTAACATGATATCCGCATTTGCCAATAGTATGAAGGTGCCGGAACTCCGGAGCCGCATCCTTTTCACACTCGCCATGATTGTCATCGTACGATTGGGCGTGCATCTGCCCCTTCCCGGTGTAGATGTCCAAGCGCTCTCCGACTACATGGCCAAAGCCAGCCAAGACAGCGATAGCCCCTTGGCAGCACTCGGTGCCATCCTCACCATTTTCTCCGGTGGCGGTTTGCAACAGTGCGGTATATTTGCATTGGGTATCATGCCATACATTTCCGCCTCCATTATGACCCAGTTGATGGGGGCTGTGATTCCCTCTTGGCAGAAGATGCTGCGTGAGGAAGGAGGCCGCCAAAAGATGACGCGCTACACGCGCCTTATCGCCATCATCATTGCCATTGTCCAGGGCTACTTGCTTACGCAGTCTCTGCGCAATCCGGAAATGATAGGTCTTTCCGGTCTGCATGATTTGGTAATGAACCCCGGCTGGGTGTTCACCCTTTCCACCATCTTCATCATCGTGACGGGTACCATGTTCCTCATGTGGATTGGTGATCAGATTACCGAGCGCGGTGTGGGTAATGGTGTGTCCCTCATCATCTCCGTCAACATCATTCACGCTCTCCCCGGTGCATTCTCCATTGCTTGGAAAACCTGTGTGATGGATGGCACAGAAATCAACCCCTTGGGTTCCTTGGGCATGGTGGCACTCATTGCCTTCATGGTGCTCGTAGTGGCTTTGGTGGTAACCGTGACGCAAGCTCAGCGCCGTATTCCCGTGCAGTATGCTAAGCGTGTGATTGGCCGAGGCAAGATTGCACAGGGTGGTACTCAATACCTGCCGCTTAAGTTGAACTATTCCGGCGTGATGCCCGTCATTTTTGCAACGGCCATCCTCGCATTGCCCCAATTGCTCGTGGCTCAGATTTTCTCGGCCGACAGCATGGTGCATTCCGTGGTGGCAGCCTGTCTTTCCGTGAATGACATTTGGTACTATGTCATCTCTGCTGCGATGATTTACTTCTTCTCCTACTTCTGGGTGGCAACGATGTTCCAGCCCCAGCAGATTTCTGAGGATTTGAAGCGCACAGGTGGCTATATTCCCGGTGTGCGCCCCGGTCCTCCCACAGCTGCTTTCTTGGATCAGACCATGTCCCGCCTTACCTTTGCCGGTTCGCTGTTCCTGACACTCATATACTTCCTTCCCTGTTTGCTTTCCGTATGGGGCACGCTCCCCATGGTGGTGACGCAGTTCTTCGGTGGTACATCTCTGCTCATTCTCGTAGGTGTGCTGCTTGATATGATGCGCCAGGTGGAAGCAACACTGCTGCAGAAGAATTATGATGGCTTCATGAAGAAAGGGCGCATCCGCGGCAAGTATGGCCACTTGCAGGGTACCGGTGCCGCTGCTGAAGGCAAGGGCTTGGTCATTCTCTGGATTATCATTGCCATCTTTGTGCTGACAGGTGCCATCATCATGGCCAGCTAAGTAAGGCTTACAATCGTATTTCAGCAACCGCGCCGGTGATGCCGCAGCGCGGTTGCTCTGTCTTTAGAGTGGTCGCAAAACGTCCAACGCCTCAAGGGGGATATTGCGCAATACCGTATATAGGAGGCTCACACCTATACCCCACCATAGCACGCGGTGGTGAAGCCTGCTATTGCTGATGCAACATAGCGCTGCCAGCCATGCAAACGCTGGCAGTACAAGAAGATTGGAGCGCAGGGATAGTAGCCACTCCCCATGCAGCATGGCGCGCAGCGCTCGCGTTGTGCCACACCCGGGGCACAGAATGCCTGTATAACGGTGAATATGGCATTCCGGTAGCCCTTGTGCCGTCTCCGGCAAAAGAGAGAGGGCTACGCATACGCACAGCCCCCCGCATACCAGTAGAATGAGAGTTTTCATTCAAGATGCCCGCAGGCACTTAATAGGAAAGTGTCTCCAAGAAGGTTGGATCTACTATGTATAACACGAGGTTGGCCAGAATACCGAGTGCTCCAATAATCAGCCCAATCAGGGACATAATCCAGCCGCTTGTGTTGGGTTTGTATTTGGTCAGACCAATGATGCCCAAGATGACACCGGCCGGGGCGCAGCAAAGCACGCCCATTACCAAGGCCCATATGGCCAAGGCATTTGATTCTTGGGGTTGAGAGACTTGGGGAAGGCTTGTTTGGGTGGGGATATCAGGTTCGGACATATTTAGTGTGATGGGGTGAATCTGTGCATATAGATACTACCAAACGCCCATTTGTTTGTCTAGTGTTATTTGCCGGGAAAATTATGAATAAAAGCGGACGATTGCACTTGCCATGTCGCAATGCGTGTGATAGAATGCGCCACCTTAAAACTAACAGTACAAATTCAAGATGAATTTATTCTCTAAATCATTCATGGTCACGGTAATGGCCATAGCTTCCATGGTGCAGGCCCTGGAGTTGTCTGACTTGCGCTTGCCTCTCACCCGTACGGAGGCAGACAGCTTTACGAAAGACTACGACTACGAGATTCTTTCTGATTATTCCGTGCGCCGTACGTGGCGTACGAATGGCCGCAAGATAGCCATTGATTTTGATAGTAAGACCAACGAAGCCATTTGCATTACAGTCTCTTATGTAGAGCCTGTCCCCCGTAAGGAAGGCTATGCGGATGCGAAAGTGTTGGCCGGGGATAAAGTGGAAAGCCCCAAGTGGAAACAAGTGAAAGATGCGGCAGCTACAAAATTCGGCATGAAGAATGCGGAAGCGCTGCAACTGAACGATGGTACCTACCTTTTCCGCGAGGTTACGGACGATAAGAAGAAACGCTTTACGCGCCTTTCCCTCTTTGCCAAGATGCCGAAGGAAGACCGCAGCTCCTTGGCCGTGTTGGATGCCACCGGTGGTAAAACAGCTCTGGGGTCTTCTACGGTGGGTACAGCTGTGAAAGATTTGTATGCGGACGAGGCTGAGCGCCGTGGTGCAGCTTCCGGTGCCGTAGCGGCGGTGGAACCCTCCACCCCTGCTGATACAGCAGATGATACTAACTATGGCCCGCGTGTAACAGCGCTGGGCAGCACTCCCGGGGCTCGCGCGGCTTTGCGCCGTCAGCAAGAAGCAGAAGCGGCAGAGTCCGCTACCCCAGCGGCAGAGGCTCCCGTTCCTGCGGCTTCCCAGCCGAAGGCGGAAAAGAAGCCCGCCAAGGCTATGAAGGAGCGCACATTGATAGAGGCTTTTGGCTTGGATAATCCCGGCCCGGTGCAGTATGGCGTGATTGGCGGCATTGTGCTTCTGCTCATCATCATCATTGTGAGCCGTGTCAATGCGGCCAAGCGCAAGGCAGCCCAAAAGGCCAAGTTCGCGGCTGTATTGCTCAATAATCACAATACTGGGGCACCCAAGCTTAAGCGCAAATAATACACAAGCCTTAGCTTCATTTGATTTTTCCGGAACGGGAAGTTGCGATAAAAGCCTCTTCCCGTTCTTTGTGTTTACAGAAAAGCCACCCGGCATATAGCCGGGTGGCTTCCTGAAATTGAGTGGCAGGAGAGCAGCGCTACATCATGCCTTGAGTTCGTTGCCCAATTCAATGATGGAGTACTCACCCGGGCGAATGCGGTATACAATTTGCAGCACGTTGCGGCGGGCATTGCGGTACAGGACAAAGGGCTTGCCGGAGATTTCTAGCTCCATGATAGCATCTTCTTTGTACATGGTCTTGAGGTCGTACCCCTCGCGCGATATGCGCACCGGCTTGGGATCCTCGGGGGCATCAATATCCACATCAAAGTCGAGCACGTCTTCCTCGTACACCTTTTCATCCAGCTTGCGGATACTCTTGGAACGGTGCGGGCGGAAGTGTTTCATGAGGCGCGTCTTATGCTTTCTCATGCGGCGCATAATCTTCGTGACGGTCTCATCAATGGCGGCGTACAAATCAGCGGCCACAGTAGAAGCCTGGATAGTGATGTGATCGGCACAGAACAGCACAATTTCGGCCATTTGGCGGTCCTTCTGCACATCTACTACAACGCGAGCTTCTACAATGCGGGGGTAATCAATATGAATACCTTGAATCTTCTTGGTTGCGAAATCGCGGATGGCATCTGTGACCTCAATATGGCGGCCCGTAACAATAATGTTTGTTTCAACATTCGATGTCTGCATGGTGTGTACCTCTTTCTATTTTTTGGTTCAGTAAAGCAGTGGTGAATACACCTTTCTGCAATACTCATCATATCCGCACATGCGAGATTTTGCAACAAAAAAATACTCTAATAGTGGGATTTTTCCATGCAGAGGGTCGTGTGGCAATTAGCGCACCTGCAGGTAGACGATGACCCCCTCGTAACGGGGGTCAGTTGATGATGTCTTGATAATAAGACGGTTGAAAGCCTTTTTGGTGGTGGTTACAGGGGTTACGGTTACAAGGAATTCCCGTTGATTTTTCCCTTTGGCCGGGGTAAAAGAAAAATCTTCTCCGGAGATAGCAGCCTCCGTCACATCCTGTACCGGGGAACCTTTGGGGAGGTTGATACGCAACACTTGGGGGGTAGGTTCCGCCCCGCGCTGCCATACCAAGCTGCGGGCACTTAAAACGATGGCTTGAGGCACTTCAAAACGCATGGTCAAACGCGTTTTCTTGCCGTCTGCAGTCGTGACATCCAGCTGCTTATCAACCGATTGGTCAAATTTGGAAGTATCCACCTGCACTGTGAGCTTGGTGCCGGAGAACGAGGAGGTGGTACAGTCGCAGAGCGATTTGACTTTAGTGATAGCCGCCCCCTTGCTTTCAAAGACTACCGTAGTAGTATTCTGGCCGTAATCCAGCTTGATGTGTTGCAAAGGTTTGTTGAAGCCTGCAAGTGTAGGCAGTGATACCGCCAAAAGTAAACAAAGGGGACGAAACATGAGTGGGGGAGCGTGGTGGTGGGTTAGCGCGCAGCTTCTTCTTTCTTAGCTTCTTGGGGTTGCGGCAGGAAGCTGGCAATCAGGAACAGGCCTGCTGCAATGCATACGCATGAATCTGCCACATTGAATGCCGGCCAATGGTAGCCCATGGGGAAGGTTTCTGTGGGGATGAAGGGGAAGGAGCAATCCAAGAAATCCACCACATAGCCGTTGAGCAGGTTTTGCATAAAGGAGAGCTTTTCTGCACCGGGCAGAAAGAAGCCTTGGGTGAGGCGGTCTGTCATGTTGCCGAGAACACCTGCCATGATGAAGGCCCAAGCAACTTTGAGCATCTTGGTGCAGAAAAAGTTGTGGCGGTAGCCCACCAAGAGCAGAACAAGCGCAACCACCTGCACCCCCAAGAAGAGAATGGGTGCCCACGCGGTGCCGTTGCCCATGCCAAATGCCACGCCGGTATTATGCAGACGCACGATATCAAAGTTCATGAACGCACTCTCCGTGATAATGGGGGTGCGGTCTAAGTAGTATGGCGTGGGTAGCTCGTAGTTGAACACAATGTACCATTTGCTGGCTTGGTCGAGCAGGTAAAGGCAGATGATGAGCAGGATGAGGTAGAGGGTTGTTCGTTGTTTCATGGCTTTTGCATGGGAGCCCCGCCGCGCGTAGGACGCGGGGCGGGGCCGATTGTGAATATATACTGTTTGCTGGGTGCAGGGTTAGCCCATGACTGCAGCGCAGCGGGCACAGAGGCATTCTTCATTCGCCGCAGGTTCGTAGCGGCGGCAGCGCGGGCACATGACGTGGGCCGTCTTTTCTGCTGTAGCGGCCAGCTCAGCTCCGGTTTGCAGGTGCAAATCAGAGATGATGAAGAATTCCTTGGCAAATTCCGTATCGGCCAGCAATGCTGCTACGGTGGCGTCCTCCTCTGCCGGGATGGTGAGTGAGACAACAGCTTCGTTGTTCTTGTTGAATGCCTTGGCCTTAATTTGCGCTTCGATGGCAACCTGAATGACACTCTTGATTTGCTGCAAACGAGCAAAGGGTGCCGTGAGCCCGGCATCAAACTCTGCGCAGGGTTCGGGGAAGTCTTGCTCGTGTACGGAGCCGCTGTTGCCGGCGTGTTCCCACGCTTCATCACAGGTGTACACCAAGATGGGGGCCAGCAGCTTCACCAGCGTATCAAAAATGCGGGAGATGGCAAACTGCTTGCTCAAGCGGTGCGGGGATGTTGCTGCATCGCAGTACAAGCTGTCCTTGGTCATGTCAATGTAAAGGGCAGACAAATCATTGGTGCAGAATTGGTTGATAGCCATGAATACCTTGCGGAATTCGTAGCCTTCGTAGGCGGCGCGCACCTCGCGGATGAGGGTGTTGGTGCGCTCCAAAATCCACATATCCGTGGGGGCAAGCTCTGCCGGGCGTCTGCCGTCATACCCCTTCAGGTTGGCCAGCAGAATGCGCAGCGTGTTGCGCAGTCGGCGGTAGGGATCCGTAATTTGCTTGAACAAATCCTCACCGAAGGGTACTTCGTTTTGCCAGTCTACGCTGCTGACCCACAGACGCACGATGTCAGCACCGTATTTCTCATAGAAGTATTTGGCATTGGTCGGTTTTTGGTAGGTACCTTGGGCGCTCTTGGAGAGCTTGGAGCGGTCTTGGTTCACCACGAAAGCGTGTGTCAGTACCTTTTTGTAGGGGGCAATGCCGCGCCATGCGCAGGAGAGCATCAGGGAGCTTTGGAACCAGCCGCGGTGCTGGTCCGTTGCCTCCAAGTACACATCGCAGGGGGCGGTGAGCTCAGGATGCGTTTCCAACACAGAAACGTGGGAGCAACCGGAGTCAATCCATACGTCCAACGTGTCCTTACCTTTACGGAGTCCGGCGGGCAGGCCGAGTTTTTCGCAAAGCTGCTCGCTTGAGAGCTCGAACCAGATGTTGGTGCCGTGCTCGGCTACCAAATCCGCTACCTTATTCACAATTTCAGCGGTCAGTACGGGCTTGTCTTCGGCATCAAAGAAAACGGGCAGGGGAACACCCCAGGTGCGCTGGCGGGAAATGCACCAGTCCGGGCGCGCTTCTACCGTGCTGTAAATGCGGTTGCGCCCCCATGCCGGCATCCATTCCGTTTTGTCAATCTGTTCCAGAGCTACGGGGCGGAGTTTCTCCATGCTGATGAAGAATTGCTTGACGGCGCGGAAGATGATGGGAGTCTTGGAGCGCCAGCAGTGCGGGTACTGGTGGGTGAATTCCTCGCGGCCCAGCAGGCGGTTATCTGCCGTGAGCAGGGTGATGATATCTTCGTTGCACTGGAACACGTGCTTGCCGACCAAATGGGGCAGACCGCATTCTGCGGTGTAATTGCCGTCATCATCCACCGGGGAGAGCACGGGCAGGCCGTATGCCATGCCGGCAGTATAGTCATCTGCACCGTGTCCGGGTGCAATGTGTACCGCGCCTGTACCGGCATCTGTGGTGACGTATGCTGCGTTGATGATGAGAGAATCGCGGTCGAGGAAGGGGTGGCGGGCGGTGCGCTTTTCCAGCTCATTGCCCTTGAACGTGCTGAGCTCCTGCTCCAATACCCAGCCGGTCTTGGTGCTGAAAGTTTCGATAAGCTCGCGCACGATGATAAAATTGCGGGTAACACCATCCTTGCCGTAGCGCCCCACTACATAGGTGAAATCAGGGTTCAGCGCGATGGCCAAGTTGCTGGGCAGCGTCCAGGGCGTGGTGGTCCAGATGACCATTTCACAGTTTTCCACACCGTTCACGGGGCCATTCATGCAGAAGCCCACATAAATGGCAGTAGAGGTGTCTTCCATGTATTCCACTTCAGCTTCTGCCAAAGCGGTATGGTGAGCATAGCTCCACTGCACGGGCTTCATGGATTGGTATACGGCACCGCTCTCCACGAGCTTGGCAAACACACGCAGAATCCAAGCTTCGTATTCCGGCAGCATGGTGATGTATGGGTTGAACCAGTCGCCGAAGACTCCTAAGCGGCGGAAAGATACGCGCTGCTGGTCAATGTAGCCCAGAGCAAACTCTGTGCAGCGGCGGCGAATCTCTGCCGGTGCCAAGCCTTGGAATTCTTTCACCACCTTGGCCTCAATCGGCAAACCGTGACAGTCCCAGCCAGGGATAAACGGCGCATAGTAGCCGGCCATTGTTTTGCTCTTTACTATCAAATCTTTGAGCACTTTGTTCAGGGCTGTGCCCATGTGTACATCGCCGTTGGCAAAGGGGGGGCCATCGTGCAAGATAAAACGGGGGGCTCCTTGCGCCTTACGGCGCGCCGTAATTCGCTCGTAAAGCTTCTCATTCTCCCATTTCTCTAATCGAACCGGCTCCTTTGTAGTGAGATCGCCACGCATGGGGAACGTGGTGTCCGGCAGGAAAATGGTATCTTTATAGCTCTTAGCGGGTGTGCTCATACGCGCGCCAGTATATACCCGCTGTATTCTTTTGTCAATATCATAAGCGTATTTACTGCGTATTAGGAAGCTGATATGGGTTGGTTTTTGCTTTATCGGCGGGGGTGGGGACATGATTTGCGCCGAGCTGAGGATTGTTGACGAAAGACGCAGAATCGGCCATGCTGCGTGCATGGCAATAAGAATACGAGAATGGGGGCTGCTGAGGAATGCTGCGCAACAAGTGCAGGTCCCTCTGCATGGGCTTACCGATTGGGAGAGAAGTGCTGAGCAAACCGGGCAGGGATTAGCTGCCATGGTCTTGAGTGGCAATCGCATGATACAGGAAAAGCATAAGGTAGAGGCTGCAGGGGAATTGGCCGCCTTTTCGGAAACGCTGCGTATGATAGAGCAAGAAACGCGGGAAGAGCTGCATGAGCATCCTGCGGATGATTGGGAATACGCATGGCAAGCGGCAAGTGCTCCCCGCGTGGCAGCAGCTATCGCGGAATTACCACCTGCCTTGCGAGAATCTGCGCGGAATATGGCCACGGCTTATACCCAAGAAGCCGGAATCCGCGCTTGGCGGGATAAGGAGTTGGAGGGAATAGAGCGTGCCCGCACACAGTGGCAAAGCCGGGTGGATAACGCTGTGCAAGCGGGGAATGACGAACAGGCGCGCAAATGGCTGGAGCAGGGACGCGGTATTTTTGTGCCGGAAGCGCGCATGCCGGAAGTGGAAAAGACTGTGGTGAGCCGTGCCGGGTTGAATCAGTGGTGCAAAAAATTGCAACAAGCTCCCCTGCAAACATTGGGGGATTATTTGCACGCCCCACGCTCTGCGCGCAAATGGCGCCCGGAAGAAGAAAATGCACTGAAACAAGAGATTGATAAAGCGCAAAAACAGGCAAAGATACAGTTGGCTGATACCTTGCAAATGCGTCTTGTTCAGGGCATACAAACGGAGCCGGCCGAACTGAAGCAAGCGGTGCGCGCGGGGCTCATTTCCCCCGCCCAGTACGATGCCGCTTTGAGTTCCCCTCGGGAGGTGACGAGCCGACAGTACAACTGCTGGCTGCGGCGGGTGGCAGAGCATGATGCTACGCCCGATGCGCAAAGTGCCTTTAAGCTGGATGTGTGTATGTCTCCACTGCCGGATTCCCGGCGCTTGGAGCTCTTGGAGCGGGTGGACCAAGCGGCTTTATTACGGCGGGAGGATAGGCTTTCCCTGAGCAACAAGTTGTGGAATTTGTATCATTCCGGAGCCTTTGGCTGCCCGGGAGATGAATGGGCGGAGAAACGATTGATGCATCTGCAAATCAGTGGTTTGCCCATGCTGGCTACGGAGGGTAATGAGGCGGTCGCCCATTGGCTGGAATCTTTGGATCGCCGCGATGAACAGTGGATTTGTTTTTCACCCCATAATGCATAATGAATATGAATACGATAGAGGAGAAAAGGCTTGCCCCGGTGGCGAGCGAACTGAATGAAAAAGTGGATAAGCAAGAACCGCAAGCTCAAGATGATTCGCTGATGGCGACTCCAAGCACCCCACCGCTCCCCCAAGAGGAGGAAGCGGCTGTTGTACAGGCGGCGCCTTCGGATTCCCCCCGACAAGTGGAGGCCAAGGTACATGCTGCACAGCACACCGTGTTGGTGGATTTGGGGGTAGACCCGGAGGATGTTATCGCGCCGGAAGAAGAGCCCTTGCGGGATGAAGAGGTGTTTGGAGATGTAGTTGGCTACGGCTTTTCGGATGAGGAAATGCAGCGATACTTCCGCGATAAAGAGTGGCAGCCCGGCTGGCAGCAGCCGAAGAAAAACCTGCTTTTGACCCCGGAGCAGGCGCAGCAAAAAGATGCATATTGGAAAAAGCTGCTGACGGGGGATGTAAGCACCATACCCAATCATATCCGCCAAAAAATTCTGGGAAAAGCTGAGGTGCTTTCGGAAGAAGAGCAAGATTACCAATTATATGGGGCTATCAATCGCTCATGGGCTGTTGATTACTTGGGTATGGAGCGAGAACGCGTGCAAAGCGCTTGGCCTCAGTACAGAAAGCGTTTAGCGAAGCGCTTGGATGTAGCGGATAAAGATGAAGATGTCTTTTTGGCACTCTCTGAAAGAGAGAGTGAAAAACCGCTGCGCGCTGCCGGTGAGGCTGTGTACGCCGTGGCCTATGCGGCCGGGGTGGAGGGTAAAAGGGCATACCATATTGAGGAATTGCTCAAAAACCTGAGCCCGGAGCATGCAGATAACGCCAAGGGATTGGCCGTGAGGGCGTATGAAGAAGGGGCCGCCGAGCGGCGCAGGCTGATGCCCCTGGCTCGCCTCATCCGGGATGGTATGGAATCATTTACTGCGGTGGATGAAGACAGTTTACCGGCCATTCGCGTGTTGGAAAATGCACCTGCGCTGACCGGTGCTATCCGTGAAATGAGTAGCATGACCCGGCAGGAGCGCCAAGTTGCGCTGCATGTGGCTCGCAGTATCATGCCCACCCCCCAACCGGGGGAGGATGATGACCCTAATATGCTGACGACGATACAGAGCTTGTTTCGCCGCAGCGCTGCCAACGGCGGGATGAATTTTGCGCAGGGTATGGCGCAGCTGAGCAGTGCCGGCATGCGTTTGCTGGGGCGCTCCTCCGGTAAACCCGGTAAGCTCATGAAGAATTGGGCTGAAAAAGTGGACAAATACAGCATCATCTTTGAGGAATTGCGCCGCTTTGCTCAGAATGAATTACACCCGCTGCAGCCGAGTGCTTCCAGCGGGTGGGCCGGGCAGTTGCTGGTAGATATGTGTAGCGCGGTGCCGGAGCTGATTACATCATTTGTGAAGAGCCCTGTGGCTGGGGTGATATTGAATGTGCGAGATGTGGGCCAAAGTACGATGGATGTGCGCATGCGCGCGCCGGAGGCTGAGGCTGATGTGGCGTTGACTGCCGGTGCCCTGGGTATGCTGATTCAAAGGCAGGTGGAAGGGGCTATCTCCAAAATTGGGGGCGATAAGTTGGGAAGTGCTATTTCCCGCCTGCTCAAGACGCGTGGCGGTGGCATGAAACGCTTTGTGATGCACGGTGCCGGGGTGTCTAATGCGCTTGCGGTTGAATTAGTGCGCGAGCTGATAGCCGGTAAGATTGGCCAAGGTGCCGGGTTGTTGACGCAAGATGCCGTGATGAAGTGTAAGCAAACGGCTTCCAACATTGATTGGCAGCAGTTTGGTAAGAATGCGGTGGATGTGAACATGACTATGCGAGAGGCTGCCGCAGAGTTGCCCTTCATCTTGCTGGGGGCCGGGCGTGTGGCCTTGCGAGATTTTACGGCTCCCCGCTCTCTGCTTAAAAACGAGGCGGAGGCTCTCATCCCATGGGGAATACCGGAGGCCGAACGTAAAAAAATTGCGGCAGAACCGGATATTGATAAGCAGGGGGAGATGCTGCGCAAAGCCTTGAATGAAAGCCCCAGGTGGGGCGGTATGGATTTTGCGGAGCGCGCGGCGAGAGCCCTTCACTTGCTGAATTTTAAATACTTCACTGAATTTAAGGACCGTGACTTTGTGTGTGATTTCCTGAACCTGCCACCCTTGGATGCCTACACAGCCAAAAGCGACACTCCGCATGCGGAGGCAGAGGCTTCGCCGCAGGTGGTCCCCCCTGCCATATTCCGGGTACAGACTCATGCTGATGCTGAATACCAGCGACAAATGATGGAATTGTGGAATGAAGAATGGGTGAAAGCTCATTATGAGGATTTTGCCTCCCATTTGGAGCTACCTGAATGGGAAATCGGCAGGGCTGTAACTCCATCTCAAAAACGCTTGGTTCATTATATGGATGAAATCTTTAAGTCTCCTTATGAACCGCTTCCCCGTAGATTGAGACGCGATGGTTTGTATGCACCTTTTGCAGAAATTGAGCGAAAATGGCTCTTGCGGGATCGTGTGGCCGATGTGAAGAATATCTCGCACTTGCTTGCATTGCACTCATTGTCATTGGATTCGCTATCCGAAACACGCGTGCCGATAAGTGAAATGCGCCGGAATGCAGAAGAAGCGCGCCAAGCTTATTTGGGGAAAATTGTCGGTTCCGTTTTGCGCATCCGCAACGGGGAGGACGCCTCGAAGGTTCTTCATGAGACAGAAACCGATATTTTGAAGGATTTGCATGATAGACTGTACAACTTGGATAATAAACCTATGTGGTTCTTTGGTCTGCCACACCGCGCGTTTAAATCATTGCCGAAATTGGAGCTGGATGAATACAACTATATATCGTTGCGGAATTGGTTCAAGGACCCTGAAATGCTAGAGATATACCGCATTTGTGTGGGGACCCGAACAAACATACGACTGATGGCCGACCTCTTGCCGTTGACGGATGATTACTTCACCGCAATTTCCCGAGGCATGACTCCCTTGCAGGCTTGTAATCATCTTTTGTTGCGAGAGATTCCTTGCGATGTAGATACCATTCCGCATTATCCACATGAGCAGTTGTCAATCAACCAAGCACAATCAGCATTTGATGCTTTTTGCAAAGAAAATAATGAAAAGTTTGCACTTAGCCAACAGATGTTTGGTGGGGATGTGTTGAGTGATGTAGGCCCCCAAGGGCAAACGCTGTGGGCTACCCTCCGCCCGGATGGCTCCCGCTCTTCTTGGCACCATACTCGCCAGCAGGCTATCAATGACTACATGACTCATGCTTTAACCTATATGCAAAACTTTGATTTGTACAAATTCCACTCCAAAGGCAAGGGAAGCGGACGATTCAGAGAGGTGGATGAGGCCTATGATTGGTTGTGCAAGAAGAATCCATACAACGGGCATGACCATGTGCTTAGCTATGCATCCCGTGATTTGTTGAGTTTGATGGATGAACGCGCGGCATTTTTGCAGCCGGGCTTGATTGTCAACCGTGCGCATAATCATTTTTGCCCGGGGGATGAGAACTTGGATGATGGTGTCACCCCGATTTTTCCCCAAGTGGATTCGGCAGTCGGTAGGTACTATGTAAATTATTTTACGGTAGTGTCCCCCGTTGCATATCTACAGAGTCGGGCTCGTGTTTTCTGGGAACGTATGCTCAATTCTCAGCGTGTATCGGAGGCGCAGTTGACGAACTTTCTTACCCGGCTGGAATCAGATTTCCCGCTGATGCGGGAGTCTTTTGCTCGGTATTTTCATGACCCTAACGTGCAATCCCAAGCAAGGTGGAGCCGCTCTCGTGTAGCGACCTTGGCCAACAAAATGGCGGCATATACCACTTGCCACGTCATGGCGCATCCGGATGAATGGAATTTCCCGGCTTCAGTGCGTTTGTGGGCGCAGTTAACACCCTTTAGCCCATTGGTTGATGATACAAAACCGCATAATGAGCAACAGGGAGAGCTGCGCCGTAGTGTTCCCAGAGGCATTTATGACCGCGGTTTGATGACGTGGGTCAACAGAAAAACATCAGAAAAAATGCGCAATTTAGCACCTGTGTTGGAGAGCCTCCGTGCGAAACCGTTTTTCCCGAATCCGGAGGATGAAGAAATACGGCAACTCTTTAATATGTCCATGGGTAAAGACCCTGTACAACAAGTAGAGCAGGGGTGGATGCAATTACTATGCGGGGAGGAGGTGCTGCGCAATGCATCTCAGCGCTGGCTCAATTTCCTGTATTCTCCCAAAAAATACTGGTCGGGCCTGAGCACGTATGAGCAAAACCACTTAGCTGAATTTATGGCACCTATCATTCGCCGTGGTGAGGATGTGGCCATGTCGGAGCGCAGTTTTGATGAACGATTGGCAGAAATGAGTGATACTCAGCGTTTGGAACTGGCATTGGAAGATTTGGAAAAGGTATTGGAGAAGTATCCGCACATGAGGAAATACGGTTATGTTGACCCCCACATCCCTTTTGCCAGTATGTTGTTGGTAAACAACAAGATGCCGGATATGCAGCAACTGGATGAACCTAGTTATGTGGGATTAGGATTGCATGGCGGTTCCAACATTCAAGGCTGTACGGTGGTTCCCTACGGCAAATTTGAGCTCGATGCGCAGACCGCACCGGAGGTGGGGCCTGCCTTGGAGATGTTGAGTCGCCTACGCATGTATCCCATTACCCGGCCCGTTTGCAAGGGCGGTAAAATTACATGGAATGGTGTGGAGTACGGCGGGCGGCACGGCAAGGCTCCTTACAGAACAGAAAATTGGGAGGTTATCGATAATCCGCTGGAGTCATTACTGCGCATGCGCGATAAGGTAGAGCAAATTGAACAGGATGAGCAAGAAGATACGGTAGAGTATTTTGATTATTTGTATAATGCCGTTTTGCCTTCTTCTCATCATGATGTGTTCGGCAATATAACGGTATACCGAGATAGGACAAAGATTATGAATATATGCCGTCTCATGCCGGGTGAACCCTTCGCCTTGTATCCTACGGTGACTAATCCTTATGTGGTGCAGAGCGTGCGGGGCTCCTACATTTGCCAGAGACAGATGGCCGACAAGCCCTCCATGTTGGCAGATACCATGCAGCCGTTGGAAAAGTTCCGCCCGTGGGGGAATCAGAACCGTAGTGAAAAACGCATCAACGAAGGCCGCATGATGGCCTTGCGGCGCAACCTGAACTTTGCCATTCGTAATACCTTTGAATACAACCGCCCGGATACACCGCTCAATGTGAGCCCCCGCGAATTGTTCATGCGCCTAGCCATTGATACAGGGTTTTTGGATACGCTGAATAATGTGCAGCCCCGCCAAATGGATTACGGGAGCGCGCTTACATACAACCTCATCAATGCGCTATACCAGTACAGTTGCCACCCGGAGCTGACAGAATCCCGCAATGCTTTGAGAGAGGTTACCCAACAGCTGCGTGATGATGAGGAGGATTATCAACTGGTGCTGCGCGTATTGAGAGAATCCTGCCGCCGTCTTTCTCGCCCGGACCCCATCGCCCCCTTGTTTGAGTGGAGTGATGATGAAAAATCGAACCACGACAAGGGACATGTCTGGGTCAATCCGGATTCGCAGGATGGCTCTACCGAGGAGGAAGTCCTCTTGCCGGTGATTAAGATGCACCGAGTGAAAGACATTAAACGCTTGGAGATTGGCGAAGGGGTGGACTTTGCGCCGGTGGACTTCGATGCAACAAAAGCACCTCCTATGGAGTTGATGCAGTATGATTATAGCGAAGATGCCACCCCGGCAGATGATGGCGCCGATATTTGGACCCCGCGTAAGATGAACACCGCATCGGCTCCTCAGGAGGAAGCGGCGAATCCCCCCGCTCCGCTTATGCGACCGGTCGATACGCATGATAAGAATATCTGGGGCGACCTTTGGAAACTCAAATACCCGGAGAAAAAACGAATCGCACCCCCGGCCGGGCCGCGTATAGAAGGTATTAAACCACCGCGTCCGCGCAAACCCGGCTTCTTGGATTTCGGAGATGATGAATGATACCCCTATGGAAGCTCCCTTTATCCATCCAGCCTTGCAAGGCCGATTAGATAATCCGCTATGGCGGCTCAACCATCTGTATTGGATTGAGAACAAGAATGGCCACATGCAACGATTCTGTCTGAATGCTGCGCAAAATCGTCTGCACCATCAATTGTGGCATCGCAATGCGGTGCTCAAAGCTCGCCAGTTAGGGATTTCGACCTATGTGGCCATGCTCATGCTGGATCGTTGCCTTTTTAGCTCCAATTACCACGCCGGTATCATCGACAAAACGCTGCCGGATGCAGAGCAAAAGCTTGAAAAAATACGCTTTGCTTGGGAACATCTGGACTATGAGCCCCCCGGTGCTGCCGGGGAGGAAAAAGCCCTAGCCTGTTTGGGCTCTTTGCTCAAACAACGTAGCGGTGTGCAGAAAAAGTCTGCCCTGCGCCCCGTGGCCGATGCCCGCACCCGCTTGGCCTTTGCCAATGGAAGCGATATTCGCTTGGGGACTACGCTGCGTGGCGGTACCTTGCAATTCCTGCACGTGTCGGAGCTGGCTCACGTATCGGTGCATTCTCCCTGGCGTGCCAGGGAGATTCGCACCGGGGCTATCAACACGGTGCCGGCCGGGGGGACCATCATCCTGGAAAGTACCCATGAAGGTGGCCGATATGGGGTGAATTATGAAATGATGCAGCAAGCGATGGAGAATACCGCCAAGGGGGAACTCACCCCGCTGGATTTTCGCTTCTTCTTCTTTAGCTGGTTCGACCACCCGGACTACGCTCTCACGGGTCGCCCCGGCTGGGATGAGGCCGCAGCTGCTTATTTTGAAAAACTGGAGCAAATGAGCGGGGTGCAGCTGAGCCCCCGCCAGAAGCAATGGTATGCCCGTATGCAGCGAATCATGGGGGCTGCCATGTGCCAGGAATACCCCTCCACCCCGGAGGAGGCTTTTTCCACCGGGAACGATGGCGCCATCTACGGTGCGCAAATGGCCTTGCTGCGGGAGCAGGGGCGTATCGGCGCTGCTTTTTCCTACAACCCCGCCGAGCCTCTGTATGCTGCTTGGGATTTGGGCCTGAGCGACCATACCGCCATTTGGCTCATCCAACATTGGGGCAGGGATGTGTATTGGCTCAATCACTATGCCGCCAACCAGTACCCGCTGGAGCACTACGCCGGTAAAATACGCGAGTGGGAGCAACGCTACGGCCCCATTGCCGCTCATTTCCTGCCGCATGATGCCGCCCACCGCGACCCGCACGGGCATTCTTATGTGGAAAGCTTGGCTCAGCAGGGAATTGTGGCGGTGCGCGTGGTTCCACGCACGCCCGATGTGTGGCGCGGCATCAACACCCTGCGCGGTATCTTGGTCCACAGCTGGTTTCATCCGGATACCATGCACCAGCGGCTCACTCCCACGGGTGAGCGGGAACCCTCCGGCCTGACTTGCCTGGAAATGTACCGCACCGCCCCACCGGGCACCGGCGGCACATGCCGCGAAACCCCGCTGCACGATGCCAGCTCGCACAGCGCGGATGCGGCCCGCATGTTTGCAGAGGCCTTATCGCATGGCCTGGTCTCTCCCGTCAACGTGCGCCGCGCCCCCCGTTTAGCGAGAATGTGAACGTATCCCCCTGCGGTGAAACACCCGCCGGGGGCCTTCTTACCTTCTTACCTATTTACCTTCTTACCTCTTCCCTCTTACCTTCTTCCCTCTTACCTTTTTACCTCTTACCTTTTACCTATTTCCCTCTTTCCCTCTCACCTCTTACCTTTTTTCAGCTAATCCGCATCCCCGCTGCAAGCGCACTCCCTCGTTGTTCATTGTGCAAGGCTTGTCACGCCATAGCTCCTGCGGAGCGGCGGCGGATTTATTGCCAAAATTTTCCCGTTGTGGCCACTTGCGCGGCGCAGAGGTAGCGCGTGCGCAGCAGGCTGCTATCCCGGTGGCCCATCTCCAGCTGCAGCTCGGCGTAGGATCGAAAATGCCCCAGGTGGTAGCTGGCAAAGGTGTGGCGCAGCACATCCGGGGTCCATGGGTGGCTGCGGCGCTGCCACCCGGCCTGGCGCCGCACTTGCCGCCAGTGCAGGGGCCACTG
>JAFQGD010000021.1 GCA_017398355.1 Akkermansia sp.
CGCCCGCGCCTTTGCGGGGCTGCAATACCGGCATGTGGATTCCGCCACGCCGGCTGCCGGGGTAGAGGCCGATTCGCTGAGCAACCTGCGTGCAGAAGTGGGTGTGGGAGCCACCTACGCCGCCACGGCCAAGACGAGCGTGTACGGCGAAGTGAGCTTCATTGGCGACACGGTGCGCGACAACCCCGCCACCCACCTGGGCGGCACATGCCGGGGCGGAGCGAACCCCGGCCGCGCAGGGATGAACCTGAGCGTAGGAGCCACCCACGCCCTCAACGATAAATGGAGCGTGAACGCAGGCTACACCATGGAGCTGGTGCCACGTGCCAACAGCCACAGCGCCAACATTGGCGCTACCTATCGCTTCTAATTCCTGATGCTGTAATAAAGAAATAATATGAAGAATCATGAAAATGAAAAAACAAAAAGGTTATCGTAAGCATTTTTTTGCTTGTCTATTGTGTGGTGTATTCATGTGGGCAGGGGTGGGGATGCAGCCATTAATGGCTGATGAGGCGGCGAAGGATGAGCTGTATGAAATCGCGAAACCGATGTATGAGAAAGCTTGGGAACTGCGCCGGGATGCCGGGGATGATGCTGCGCAACGCGAGGCCACCGTGCAAGCGTTTCGGGTTGCGGCGGAAGCCGGTTTTCCCTTGGCCCAGCGCGAATTGGCTTGGTGCTACATGCAGGGATGGGGCGTAGAAAAAAATACCGAGGTGGGCTTGCGTTGGTTGCGCCAAGCGGCGGAGCAGGGCTGCGAGCAATCGCAGTATGAACTGGGGATGCGCTATGTGTATGGCCATGATGTAGCCA
This sequence comes from Akkermansia sp., assembly GCA_017398355.1. Classification (GTDB taxonomy): domain Bacteria; phylum Verrucomicrobiota; class Verrucomicrobiia; order Verrucomicrobiales; family Akkermansiaceae; genus Akkermansia. The sequence goes on from JAFQGD010000021.1 coordinate 817, forward strand.
AGAATGAGGCTGAGGCGCGGTATTGGTTGCAAAGGGCAGCAAAAAAGGGGTACCCGAGGGCGCAGCGGGTGTTGCAAGCTTTGGACAAAAAGAAGAAGAAATAGTAGAATCTGCTGACTGAGTAGACAAGTATTGAGTGCTGCGATGAATGTAAGTAGGAAGGTGAAGTGGGGGTGCCTGGTGCCGTTGGGGGGACTGGCAGCATTGACGATGTGTGCCGAAATTATTTTGGTGGCTCATGAGGTGGGGACGAAGCACCATGACCAAGTGACACCTACAGATCAGGCTGCAAAGCACTCGTTGGTACAAGTAAACACGGTGCTGCGCGAGGCTGTGGCTGCGGGGGATTGGGAAAAAGCCAAGGAACTGTTGGAGAGCGATACCTTGGTGATTTATACCGACCCGCGCAAGCCCGGTATCTGGGGGAGAACACCGCTGCATTTCGCCGCCAAAACCGGTCAGCTAGAAGATGTGCGGCGCTTGGTTCAGGCCGGCGCGGATATCAATGCGGCAGATGAAACGCAGGAAACGCCATTGCACATGGCGGTGCGGGAGAAACATACGGATGTGGCAATGGCCTTATTGCAGGCCGGGGCAGATATTCATGCCGCTAATGAAGGCGGCTATACAGCATTGCATTTTGCTGCGTCCTACGGTAATGTCAATATCGTGCGGGAACTGTTGAAGCGCGGGGCTAATGTGGCAGCGAAAACGCATCCTGAGATAGGGGAAGAAACGCCGCTGTTGTGTGCGCTGTCGGCAGATGAGCCGAGCGAGGACATTATAAAGCTGTTGATAGCTGCCGGCGCCGATGTGAAGACGAAAAACACGAACAGCGGGCAGAGCGCTTGGTTGTACGCTGTGGGGTGCCAGAGTATGCCCATCATGCAGATGCTGGTGGATGCCGGGGCGGATGTAATGGCGAAAGATGACCAACAACAGACGGCCTTACATTTTGCTGCTGCCGGTGATAGCACGGAAGTGGTGCAGTATTTGCTGAATGCCGGATTGGGGGTGAATGACCAAAATATAGCAAAAGCAACGCCTCTTCACTATGCAGCAGAGGAGAATAGGACGGCTTGCATCGAGTTGTTGCTTGCAAATGGGGCAAATGTGTTGGCCAGAGACTGCAATGGAAGAACACCGTTGCACTATGCTGCAACTCATTCCCATGTAGAAGCCTTTTCCTTGCTTTTGGCTGCCGGTGGCGGCGAAGGTGTGGAGGATGTGGCGGACATGCAGATGAAGCTGGAAAAATGCGTAAAGCCTCTCATGGAGGCACGCGAAAATCACGAAAGCAGCGAAGCCGAGGTTGCCGAATAGTGGGGGAAATGAGGCTGAGTTTTGTGGCGTTGACATCTTGTTTGCGTTGGCTGAGTTCATTTTGGGCTTGCTTTTTGTAGCACTTCGGTGTACTGTGCGTTACCGCCATGGGCGGAATAAACACATAACCTTATCTCATGGAAACGACCAGAATACAGCGCGCCCTGTTGTCCGTATCAGACAAAACCGGGCTTGATCGCTTCGCCAAGGGCTTGGCTGCCCAGAATGTACAGCTTATTTCGACCGGTGGCACCTGCAAATACCTGAAGGATTTGGGGCTGCCTGTCACAGAAATCTCCGACTATACCGGCGCTCCCGAGCTTTTCGATGGTCGTGTGAAGACTCTGCACCCCAAGGTGCATGGTGGCTTGCTGCAGCGCCGCGATTTGGCCGAGCACCAGCAGCAGGCTGCGGATAATGATATCCCCACCATTGATTTGGTGTGTGTGAACCTTTACCCCTTTGAAGAAACCGTAGCTAAGGAAGGCGTGACGCTGGCTGAGGCTATTGAGAAGATTGATATTGGTGGCCCTTCCATGCTGCGCTCCGCTGCAAAGAATTACGCCTCCGTGACGGTGGTGTCCGACCCGGCAGATTATGATACGGTGTTGGCAGAGATGGAATCTCACCAAGGTAACACGACGTTGAAGACCCGCGAGCAGTTGGCCGTGAAGGTGTTTATGCGTACCTCTTCGTACGATACGGCAATCTCCAATTACTTGGGACACCGCGCAGAGGGTAGCACCGGCAATAACTTCTCTCTGAATCTACCCTTCTGCCAGACGCTCCGCTATGGTGACAATCCCCACCAGCCCAGCGTGCTCTACGGTAACTTTGATTCCATTTTCACACAGCTGCAGGGCAAGGAACTTTCCTACACCAATATCTTGGATTTGGATGCCGCTGCTTCCCTCATCATGAACTTCCGTCGCCCGACGGTTGGTATTCTGAAGCACACGAATCCCTGCGGTGTGGGACAGGATGACGAAGATTTGGTAGAAGCTTGGAAGCGTGCATACCAGACGGATACCCAGGCTCCTTTCGGTGGTGTGATTGTGATGAATCGTCCCATGACTGAGGCTTTGGCTCGCATTGTGGGCGCTATCTTCACGGATGTTATCATTGCCCCCGACTTTGAACCCGAGGCTCGCGCCATCCTCCAAAAGAAGAAGAACTGCCGTATCATGCGCATTGATATGGATGCATGGAGAGAGTTCTGCAAGACGCCCATGATACGCACGGCTCCCGGCGGTGTGATGACCATGAAGCGCGATGATGAAGCGCTGGGGCTGGATAATTTGGAGGCCAAGGTGGTGACCAACCGCGTGCCCACCGCTGATGAGCTGGAGGCCATGCGTTTCGCTTGGCGCGTGTGCAAGCAGGTACACTCCAATGCCATTGTATTCACGGATAAGGACGGCACCCTTGGCATTGGCGCTGGCCAGATGAGCCGCGTGGATTCCGCCAAGATTGCCGTGTGGAAGGCCGGTCAGGCCGGGCTGAACCTGAAGGGCAGTGTCATTGCTTCCGATGGCCTTTTCCCCTTTGCTGATGGCTTGCAGACCGCTATCGACGCCGGAGCTACGGCATGCATTCAGCCCGGTGGTTCCATTCGCGACCAAGAGGTCATTGATGCCGCCAACGCTGCCGGTATTGCCATGGTCTTTACAGGTGCTCGCCACTTCTTGCATTAATTCTTAACGGAATATTTCATATATAGCTCCCGGCGGCTTCCAATAGCCGGCCGGGAGCTTTGTTTAATGCATCTCACTTTCTCAAAATTCACTCCTTCTTCTTGTCATGATTCATCTGGGGGTTAATATCGACCATGTGGCGACGCTGCGCCAAGCGCGTTATGCCGGTATGCTGGATTCTCATAACGTAGAGCCATCCGTCTTGGATGCAGCCAAAGCAGCCATGCAGGGGGGAGCTGATTCTATCACTCTTCATGTGCGAGAAGACCGCCGCCACATGCAGGATGCGGATGCTTTTGCCGTGCGCCGTGAGATTCCCCTACCTCTCAATCTGGAAATGGGAGCTACCCCGGCTATGCTGGAGGTAGCGCTGCGTTTGCGTCCGGACTTTGTGTGCTTGGTGCCGGAGCGGCGGCAGGAAATCACGACGGAAGGTGGTTTGGATGTAGCCGGGCGTATGGAAGAACTGCGCCCGCTGGTGCAGTCTTTGATGCAAAATGGTAGCAAGGTGAGCATGTTTATTGACCCCGAGCCTGCGCAGATTGAAGCAAGCGCAGCCATTGGGGCGCCCATGGTGGAACTGCATACCGGGCGCTTTGCAAACACCTTGGGCGAAGAACGCCTCGCGGAAACGCAGCGCCTCATTGCTGCCGCAGACCTGGGGCATGCACGGGGGCTTGAAATCCACGCCGGCCATGGTATTCAAATTGCAAACTTGGCAGATTTGTCGGCTGTGCCTTACCTCACAGAGCTCAATATAGGCCATACTCTCATTGCTCGCGCCATATTTGTGGGCCTGCAACAGGCTGTGCATGAGATGAAGCAGGCCATTGCTGCCTTTGTCTGGAAATGAACTCCAGATGTTTCAATTTCCCCCGTTTTGCGGGGGAAATTCCCGAATCGGGCTGTTAGAATGCAAAAAAGTGCGTAAATTCTTCATTTAATCACTTTTTATCTTGAAAAACAGCCCCGACCTGCTATGATGAAGGCCTATGAACAAGACTCAACTTGTTGACTGCATTCAGGCTAAGCTTGGTGAAGGCGCCACCAAAAAGCAGGCAGAGGAAGCTCTCAAGGCTGTCCTTGATGCCATCAGCGACTCCGTCCAGAAGGAAAAAGTTCAGCTGGTAGGTTTCGGTACTTTCGAGATGAAGACCCGTGCTGCTCGCACCGGTCGCAATCCTCAGACCGGCAAGGAAATGAAGATTGCAGCTTCCACCACTCTTGCTTTCAAGCCCTCTTCCGTATTCAAAAAGGAAGTGAAGCCTTGCAAGGCCAAGAAGTGCTGCAAGAAAAAGTAAATCTTTACTGCCTCGCCTATAAACATTTAAACGGGCCGTTCCTCGCGATATGAGGAGCGGCTTTTTTGTACGACCGACGCGATATGCGCACTGCGGTGAAAGTCCGCGCGGAGCCGCGATGATGCGGAATCCCAGACCTGAAGAACAACTGCGGGGAGGTAACAAACCGTGGGAAAGGAAGTTCGAGGGGAAATCCCGA
>JAFQGD010000022.1 GCA_017398355.1 Akkermansia sp.
TAGAAGTATCAGTATCATTGCCGGCAAGGGCAACGCCGTTGATTGTGTTGTTTGTGGTTAACATAGGAAACCACAGTAACACAAGACAAAGCCCCATGCAGCTATTTCAGACTCGCCGCAAGTTCTGTCCCCCCCCAAGCCAGGGAAATTTAAACAAAAAAGAACAACCTTCCTATGACTGACGCATGGGAAAATAAGGCCCCATTAAACAAATCAGAACACAAATTACTTACCGCGCTTCGTATCAAAGCTGAGCCGTCACTTTGAAATGCAGCTTGGCCACATCTGCCAAGCGCTCGCGACCATGCAGAGCCACAAAGTCGCGCGCAGCTTTCGTGACACGGGGTGAACACCCAAGAGGCAACTCGCAACCGGCTGCGGCAGAGGTTTCTTTCATCCAGCGCACAAAGCGCTCGCGCGCGAGAATGGAAGCAGCCGCCACTGCCACATCGCTTTCAGCGCGGGGGCGTTGCTCCAGCTGCACAGGAACCTGCCGCTGTTTCAAAGCGCTCTTGAGCACCCATTCGTTGGCAAATTGATCGCTCAGAGCGCGCGGGCATGAAGGCACACGCTCATGCAACGCGGCAATCACCCGCGCATGCCCCCATGCCAGCAACTTGTTCAAATTGCCCATGGAGGCGTAAATCTCATTATAGCGCGTGGGGCCTATGCAAACCACCTCGCACGCCACGCCGGGCAGTTGGCGTATCTTGGCCGCTATTTTGCTGATGTTCGCATCATCAGCAATCTGTTTACTATCCCGGCAACCGATGCGCACCAACTCATGTGCCGAGCGTTCATCCGTATAGACACCGGCAATCACCAACGGGCCAAAATAATCCCCCTTGCCACTCTCGTCCACCCCAAAATGCGGAGTCGTATCCACCAAGCCGTTCACCATTTTATCTGCCGCGGGAGCATTGCCTGCGGGTGCCACCAACAACACAAACTCCAAAAAATCATCTGCTCCGCTCCCCTGCACCAGCAATTTCCCTTTCTTGGGATAATATGCCACATTCACTTTCGGCCCTTCAAAGCAAAAATCTGCATACTGCCGCTCTACCGGAGCGTAACCGGCGCGGGTTGATAGCTTCTTTTTCAAGGCTGCAGCCTCGGCGGAGCTCATCTGCAAGGTATATTGATTGGCCATTCCGACGCTAAATTTGCCTTATTTTACGCTCAGGTCAACTCCAAAACTGCAAAACATGCACATTTTTAGTCGTTGTTGACGTAAAAAAAGCATTTTTTGCGGGACAAAATGCCCAAAATGCGCTATATTCCTGCCAGCTTCTGTAACCAAGCAAACTTATGTCTAACACCATCACAAAACGCGAACTTGTTGGCAAGATTTGTGCAGAACTCGACAGCGCTTTTACGCAAGAAGAGGTTCTTCAAATCGTGCAAAAAGTAGTAGATGAAATCACCGCCGCTCTCAGCAAGGGCAACAAAGTTGTCATCCGCAACTTCGGCACCTTCATCGTCAAAGAAGTGAAGCCCAAGGTAGGCCGCAACCCCAAGAACCCGGCCAAGGATGTACCCATTCCTGCCCGTTCTGTGGTGAAGTTTAAGGTAGGCAAGACTCTGAAGGAAGCTGCCGCCAAGGTTTCCCTGTAAGATTGCCCCCATTATCACCTTGTGCGAGGACGCTTCTGCATGGGGCAGTTGCGTCCTCGTTTCTTCCCGCCCCCAACCATTCATTATGAAACTGAGAATAGCAGTTCAATCAAAAGGACGTCTCAACGAAGACACCATGGCACTGCTGGCAGAAGCCGGCATCAAAGTGAGCTCCTCCAAGCGCACCCTGCTGGTAGCAGCCCGCAAGTTCCCCATGGAAGTACTCTACCTGCGAGATGACGACATTCCCGAAACCGTGACAGACGGCGTAGCCGACATCGGCGTGGTAGGCCTCAATGAATACCTTGAGCGCCAAGGCGATGCAGATATCGTCAAAAAGCTGGGATTCGGTGGTTGCCGCCTGAGCATTGCCATTCCCAAGGAACATGAGTACGATGGCCCGCAATGGCTGCAGGGGCGAAAAATTGCTACGTCCTATCCCGTCATCCTTCGCCGCTGGCTGGATGAGCAAGGCGTGCAAGCGCACATCCACGTCATCACCGGCTCAGTAGAAATCTCCACCGGTATCGGCTTAGCAGATGCCATTTTCGATATCGTGAGCAGCGGCGCCACCTTGGTGAGCAACAACCTCAAGGAAGTGGAAGTGGTGCTGGAAAGCGAAGCCGTCCTCATTGCACACAAGAACCTGCCCACCGAAAAGCGGGAGATTCTGGACAAGTTGCTGTTCCGCATGGATGCGGTCATGACTGCGGCAGATAAGCGCTATGTGCTGATGAATGCACCCAAAGAGTGCGTAGAGCAAATTGTGGCCGTATTGCCCGGCGTGAAGAGCCCCACCATCATGCCCTTGGCACAAGATGACTGGTGCAGCATCCACACCGTATTGGATGAATCCTGCTTCTGGGATATCATCGGCAAGCTCAAGGAAGCCGGCGCTCAAGGCATTCTTGTGCTGCCCATCGAAAAAATGATTCTGTAATTATACCCCACCCTCCCATGAATATCATCTCGGAACCCGCTCGCGAACAATGGGCAGAGCTTGTGCGCCGCCCGGCTTTTGATGTCACGCAACTCTTTGATGTGGTGCGCCCCATCATGGATGCCGTGCATACGCATGGCGACCAGGCATTGCGCGAGTATGGACACCGATTTGATGGGGTACAACTAGAAGAGTTGGCGGTTTCCCCCGTTGAAATAGCCGAAGCCTGCGCCCAAGTGCCGCAGGAATTGGCAGAAGCCATTGAGCTGGCCTACTGCAACATATACGACTTTCACGAGCTACAGCACAACACCCAAGCCCCGGTGAAACTGGAAACAGCACCTGGGGTGGTGTGCGAGCAACGCACCCTGCCCATCCAGCGCGTGGGGCTGTATGTTCCCGGCGGGCAAGCGCCGCTCTTCTCCACCGTCCTCATGCTGGCCGTACCCGCAGCCGTGGCAGGCTGCGAGGAAGTGGTGCTCTGCACACCTCCCGGCAAGGATGGCAAGGTGAACCCGGTTATTCTTTATGCCGCAGAGCTTTGCGGCATAAAGCGCATCTACAAAGTAGGCGGCGCGCAAGCCATCGCCGCCATGACCTACGGTACAGCATCCGTACCCAAAGTGGACAAAATCTTCGGGCCGGGCAATGCCTATGTAACAGCAGCCAAACAACTGGCCTCATTAGCCGGGGTCGCTATCGACATGCCGGCCGGCCCCAGCGAAGTGGAAGTGCTGGCCGATGCCACCTGTGTGCCGGCCTTTGTAGCGGCCGATTTGCTGAGCCAGGCTGAGCACGGCCCGGACAGCCAAGCCATGCTTGTAACAACGGATGCCGATGTCGCAAGAGCCGTTGCTGCGGAAGTAGAAAAGCAACTTGCAGAACTTCCCCGCCGCGATGTAGCCACCCAGTCCATTTCCCACAGCCGCATCATCGTGCTGGCAAACAAGCAAGATTGCATCGACTTCACCAACGCCTATGGTCCCGAGCACCTCATCATCGCGATGGAAGAAGCTGATACCGTGGCAAAAGAAACAACCAATGCCGGTTCCATCTTCTTGGGTAATTACAGCTGCGAAAGTGCCGGCGACTATGCCAGCGGCACCAACCACACCCTGCCCACCATGGGCTGCGTGCGTGCCTACAGCAGCCTTTGTATCGACAGTTTCCAGCGCAAGCTGACCCTGCAAACACTCACACCGCAAGGAATCCGCAGCATCGGCCGCACAGTAGAACTCATGGCCCAAGCAGAGCATCTGGATGCCCATGCCCGCGCCATGGCCCTGCGCATGCAGGCTGTCTCACAGCTCCCGATAGAGACAGAGAACAACGGTATTGCACAACTGGTGCGCCCGAACATCCTGAAGCTCAAGCCCTACAGCTCTGCCCGCGATGAATACGCGGGCAAGGCCGCCCACGTCTTCTTGGATGCCAATGAATGCCCGCACAATGCACCCAACAACCGCTACCCCGACCCCCTTCAATGGGAACTCAAACAGAAAATCTCTGCCTACAAAGGAATAGCACCGGAGCGCATCTTCTTGGGCAATGGCAGCGATGAAGCCATCGACCTCATCTTCCGCACTTTCTGCACCCCCGGAGTGGATGAGGTGGCAGCCATCTCCCCCTCCTACGGCATGTACGAAGTTTGCGCGGATATCAACAACATCCGCTACAACGCCATTCCGCTGGAAGACGGCTACCAATTTAATGCAGAAAACTTCCTGCAATCCATCTACTCACCCTGCACTAAGGTTATCTTCATCTGCAGCCCCAACAATCCCACCGGCAATTTGCTCCCCATCGAAGAAATCCGCAAGGTGCTGGACATCTTCCCCGGAATAGTCGTTGTCGATGAAGCGTACATCGACTTTGCCCCGGCAGGTTCATCCGCAGCAGCCTTGTTGGAAGAATACCCCCGGCTCATCGTCCTCAACACCTTCTCCAAGGCTTGGGCCTCTGCCGGCATCCGCTTGGGTATGGCTCTTGCTCACCCGGAAATCATTGGGCTTTTCAACAAAGTCAAGTACCCGTACAACGTCAACATCCTCACCCAGCGCGCGGCTATGGAGCGACTGGAGCACATGGATGAAATCCGCGCTTGGGTGGATGAAGCACTCAGCGAACGCACCCGCATGATGCAAGAAGTAGCCGCCCTCCCCATCTGCCGGGAAATCTACCCCAGCGATGCCAACTTTTTCTTGGCACGCATGACAGATGCCTGCTCCATATATGATGCACTGGTGAACCAAGGCATCATCGTGCGCAATCGCCACCGTATCACCATGTGCGAAAATTGCCTCCGCATCACCATCGGTACCCCGGCAGAAAACAACGAACTTCTCGCAGCTCTTAAACAGTTCTGATATGAAAAAAGCGCTTTTCATTGACAGAGACGGCACCATCATCCACGAACCGGCAGATGAGCAAATAGATGCTTTTGAAAAACTCAGTTTTCTACCCGGCACCTTTCGCGCCCTGAGCACCATTCGAGAACTCACAGACTATGAGTTCGTCATGGTGAGCAACCAAGATGGTCTCGGTACAGATTCCTTCCCGGAAGACACCTTCTGGCCTGTGCACAATTTTATATTGGATACGCTGAAAGGAGAAGGCGTGGAGTTCGATGATATCCTGATAGACCGCCACTTCCCGCACGATAACGCCCCCACGCGCAAACCCGGCACCGGCATGCTCACCGCCTACATGGATGGCTCCTATGATTTGGCCAACTGCTATGTCATCGGGGACCGCGCTACCGATGTGCAACTGGCTCAAAACTTGGGCTGCAAGGCCTTGCAGATTGGCACAAACGGCATGGATTGGACCAAAATCACCGAAATTTTGGTGGCTGGCGAGCGCAGCGCCGAAGTGCAGCGCACCACCCGCGAAACGGATATCTACGTCAAATTAGAACTGGACCGCCCCGGAGCCTGCGATATAAGCACCGGTTTAGGCTTTTTCGACCACATGCTCGCCCAGCTGGCCCACCATGGGGGCATGGGGGTGACGATTCGTGTGCAAGGAGATTTGCATGTGGATGAACACCACACCATCGAAGACACCGGCTTGGCACTGGGTGAGTGTCTGCGCAAAGCCATCGGCAACAAACTGGGTATCTCCCGCTATGGCTACTGCCTCCCCATGGATGACTGCCTATGCCAAGCAGCGCTGGATTTCGGCGGGCGGCCTTGGCTGCAGTGGGAGGCGGAATACAAACGCGAGCATATTGGCGATATGCCCACAGAAATGTTCTACCACTTCTTTAAGAGCCTCAGCGATGCCGCCCTCATGAACCTGAGCATCAAGGCTGAAGGCAATAATGAACACCACAAGATAGAAGGCACCTTCAAAGCACTGGCTCGCGCTATCCGCGTGGCCGTGCAGCGCGATGTGCGCCACCTGGTGCTCCCCTCCAGCAAAGGCACTCTCTAACTCATGAAAGTCGCAGTCGTCAAGTACAACGCCGGCAACATTTGCTCCGTCATCAATGCTCTGCGCCGCATCGGCATAGAGCCACAGGTGACAGATTCTGCCACAGAACTGGCGGCAGCCGATCGCATCATCTTCCCGGGGCAGGGAGAAGCGGTCAACACCATGGTATACTTACAACAAAGCGGGCTGGGAGATGTCATCCGCAACCTTCACCAACCGGTGCTGGGCATTTGCATTGGGCAGCAGTTGCTCTGTGCTCACTCCGAAGAGGGCCACACCCCTTGCTTGGGCATTTTTGATAGCTGCGTATGCCGCTTCCCTGATTCCTGCCCCGCAGGGCGTGTCAAGGTGCCTCAAATCGGCTGGAATACCATCGATGACCTGCGCTCCCCGCTCTTTGATGGGCTGAAAAACGGTGATTTTGTCTACTTTGTCCATAGCTTTTATGTGCCGGAATGCGCAGATGCCATTGCCCATACGACCTACGGCGGAGTCACCTACGCCTCTGCCCTGCACAAAGCGAATTTCTATGCAACCCAATTTCACCCCGAAAAAAGCGGGGACACAGGGCTGCGCATCCTCCACAATTTCATCCACCTCTGCCATGATTGAGCTTATCCCCGCCATAGATATCATCGGGGGTCAATGCGTGCGCCTCACCAAAGGTGATTACAACGCCCAAAAGACCTACGATGCCCACCCGGAAGACGTAGCACGCCGCTTCTACGACATGGGAGTACGCCGCCTGCACGTCGTGGATTTGGACGGTGCCAAGGCCGACCACATCGTCAACCTCGATACACTCAAAAAAATCACCGCCCTCGGCATGACAGTTGATTTTGGCGGTGGCATCAAACAAGAAAGTGACCTGCAAGCCGCGTTTGACAACGGCGCCGCCATGGTCACGGTGGGTAGCTTGGCCGCAACGGCCCCCGACCGCCTCCTGCAATGGGCTGAAAAATACGGCCCCGACCGCTTCATTGTAGGGGCAGATGCCCTCAACGGACGCGTCATGATTAAAGGCTGGCGAGAAGATGGCGGCATGAGCTTGGATGAATTTGTAAGCTTCTACATGAGCCACGGAATCACCCGTGTGCTCTGCACCGATATTTCCCGCGATGGAACCTTGGGTGGCCCCAATACGGCTCTGTACCAAGACATCATGGCCAAACACCCCGGCTGCCGACTCATTGCCAGCGGCGGCGTAAGCTGTACGGATGATATACGCGCTCTCGATGCCGCCGGTATCCCCTCCGTTGTGTTCGGTAAAGCATACTACGAAGGTCGCATTGACCTCCCTTCCCTCCTCTCCCACTCCTAACCCCTGAATATGAATATGTTAGCCAAGCGAATTATCCCCTGTCTGGATGTCAAGGACGGCCGCACCGTCAAGGGCATCAACTTCGTGAACCTGCGAGATGCCGGCGACCCCGTTGAACTGGGTAAGGCCTACAGCGAGCAAGGAGCAGATGAACTGGTATTCCTGGATATCGCCGCCACTCACGAGGGGCGCAAGACCTTCACCGATATGGTTTCCCGCGTGGCCGCTGCCATCTCCATCCCCTTCACTGTAGGGGGTGGCATTCATGAACTGGCAGACGTAGCGCGCCTGCTGGAAGCCGGGGCAGACAAAGTGAGTCTGAACTCTGCCGCGCTGCGCAACCCGCAGTTGGTGAATGATATTGCAGCCCGCTTTGGCTCCCAAGTATGCGTAGCGGCTATTGATGCCCGCCATGATGAAGACGGCTGGTATTGCTATGTGAACGGTGGCCGCATCCGCGTGGAGCGCACCCTCTTCGACTGGGCACGCGAGGTCGCAGACCGTGGCGCCGGTGAGATTCTCTTTACCAGCATGGATCACGACGGCGTGAAACAGGGCTTCCCCAATGAGGCCCTTGCCCGCCTTTCGGATGAACTGAGCATCCCCGTCATCGCCAGCGGTGGCGCCGGTGCCAAAGAACACTTTGCAGATGCTTTCCGCCTGGGGCATGCAGATGCCGCCTTGGCAGCCAGTGTATTCCACTTCGGCGAAATCAAGATTCCCGAACTCAAGCAGTACCTCCGCGATGAAGGCATCTGCGTGCGTCTGTAACTCATACCTCTAATACTCAACCATGACTATAGATTTCGATAAATGTGGCGGCTTGGTGCCAGCCATCATTCAGGATGCCGGCACAGGCAAAGTGCTGATGCTGGGCTACATGAACGCTGAATCTTTCGCCAAGACCCAAGAGACCGGGCGGGTGTGCTTCTACAGCCGCAGCCGCCAATGCCTGTGGACCAAAGGCGAAACGAGCGGCAACTATCTGGATGTCGTAAGCATCAAGGTAGACTGCGACAACGATACCCTGCTCATCCAAGCCAAGCCCCACGGCCCCGTGTGCCACACCGGCACAGATACCTGCTGGGGAGAAAAGAATGAGGGCAATCCCCTCCTCTTCCTTACCGAGCTGCAAGACTTCATCAACAAGCGCCACGAGGAAATGCCCGAAGGCTCCTACACCACCTCTCTTTTCCGCGATGGTATCAACCGCATGGCTCAGAAAGTCGGGGAAGAAGCATTGGAGGCCGTCATCGAGGCCTGCAACGGCACCAATGAGCGCTTGTTATACGAGGCCTCCGACATGTTCTACCACCTCATCGTGCTGCTCACTTCCAAGGGGCTCCGTATCGAGCAAGTGGCTGAAGAATTGGTCGTGCGACACAATCCCGGCTGGAAAAAACACTAAAATACGCAATTTTGCGCATGTGAACACGAATTTTGCGCGACATTGCATTAAAAATCAGCTATATTCCCTCTCAACAACTCTTTCAACCACACAACACTTATGGCAAATACTATTACCAAACGCGAACTCGTCAACCAGATTAGCGCCGACCTCGGCTCCGGTTTCACGCAGAATGAAGTTCTGGAAGTTGTACAGAAAGCCGTGGAAGTCATCACAGACGCTCTGGGCAAGGGTGACCGCGTTGTCATTCGCAATTTCGGTACTTTCCAAGTCAAGGAAGTCAAGGCCAAGGTAGGCCGCAACCCCAAGAACCCCGGCAAGGATGTACCCATCCCCGCTCGCTCTGTGGTGAAGTTCAAGGTGGGCAAGACCCTCAAGGACACCGTGGCTCAGGTTTCCCTCTAATTCCCCCTACTTTCATCTTTCTTGCGCGGACTTCTGATGATAGGAGTCCGCGCCTCTTTTTTACTTACAAAAGGCATCAAATTCAAAAGGGGGAAGATTCGGCGTACCAAGTAGCAAACAATCATTCCCCGATAGCGCGGAGGATTTTGGGGAGAAGATCCGTATTTTCCTGAATACCGCCAAAATGCGCAGCCCCGGCCCCGGTGGCATAGAGCGGCACAGCTACGCCACTATGTTGCGTGGTGCTGAAAGACGCCTTCACTTCACCTTTCTCCGTGGAGCCGCCATGGATAGAAAGGCCCCCGGTTTGGTGATCTGCCGTAATGATGAGGAGCGTGTCAGGGTGGGCTTTCATCCAACGCAACACGACACCGACAGCACGATCAAAATCCAACGTTTCCTGCACAAGTTCTTCCAAATCATTAGCATGTGCTGCCGTGTCAATTTGAGAACCTTCCACCATCAGGAAAAAACCATGGGGGTATTTTTCGAGAACGCTCAACGCCTCAGCCACAGAGTCGGACAAGAAATCACCGCGGCGGGAGGCCGGGTCGCAATGCTCCTTACCGCGTAGTTTGAGCAAGGTACCGGCCGCACGGAGCTGCGCCTGCTGCGCCGGTGAAATGAGCCCCTCACCACCACCTATCACCACACGGCATCCGGCAGCAAGTAAATCCACGGCAATATTTCTTGCATCGTAGCGGTTTTTATTGTGGGCATAAAAAGCGGCCGGGGTGGCATCCGTAATAGCCTTTGTCACTACCAATCCCGTTTGACGCCCCCGGGCGGCCATGTGCTTGAGAAGAGACATCTGCGGCACTCCGCTCGCCGAGATACCAACTTGCCCGTTGCGCGTTTTGCACCCACAGGCAATGGCTGTACCGGCAGCTGCAGAATCTGTAATGGTGGCAGAGGCAGAGGGCGTACGCACAAAGCCAACGATAGGCAATTGCTCCATATTGAGCTTGCCGCGGTTGCAAAGCCAGGCAGCCCACACATGCTCAGCTCCCATACCATCCCCAATCATCAGGATAACATGGCGTGCCGCTTGCTCTGTCACAGATGGCGCTTTGTTCACCACCTCATGCCTGGGCATATTGCGGACCGTTTGCGACTCAACCGCCTCTAAGCAAGCCACCAAACAACAAAAAACAGCGGCACAGGTTAACTTCGGGAACATCATTTTCATCATCACAGCTACACGGGTATTTTACTCTTACCTACTAGGTGGAAAATCCCGTTTGACCCACTCTGCATACACATGCGGAGAAATCTCACTGGGGCGGATTTCAGCCTTCTCGCTCCAGAAAACGGCTGTATGCAGCACAGGAATGCCACACGATTCCAAGTGAGCATCTATAGCAGCCTTGTGCGCCATTACCTCTTCTCGAGTGGGGGCATGCACCACCCCCATAATTTGAGCACCGCCAAATACTGCCCCCCCGCTGCGCCAGTAGCAATGGGTCATGCAAATATGGCGCCCGCATTCTGCACCGGCGCGTTCCTCCCATCCGGGAGCCACTGCCCAGTGAAATAGCCCACTTGCCCCCGTGCCGGCGTGCCGGCTGGGCTTGCGCGTGTGATCAAGGAAAGTTGCAAAACGACCGATGACCTGGCCGGCATCCAACCCGGCAGCAAAACTCAGGAATGTTTCATAGCTCATCCCCACCGCAGCGGCGCGCAGGCGCCAAGGCTCACGCACAATCTCCTCCGCGCGCAAGCTCTCTTTGAGGGCAAGCAACACAGACCACTCATCCGCGGATAACTCCGGGCGCACAATCCCTTGCATGGGGGGTAGAGATTCCAATTTATCACCGGGTTTGAGCCCGGCGCGGCGCACATGCCCCACCCCCAAGGCAAACATCCCCACCACCGGCAGGGGCACAAAACTTTCCGCACCTATTTTTGCAGCCAGCATGCGGCAATGGCCCTCCACCGTATGGCAACCTGTGGGCACTTTCACCGTAGTCCACAAGCGGTAATCGGCCCCCGGTGCGGTGGCATCTTCACTGCTACGCAAAACAATATGCCCGGTGAAAGGATCATTCTCTCGCAACCATTCCCACGCGGCCTCGCAACGGTGGGGTGCCACTTTCCACGCCACCAAAGCCCCCTCTGCCAGGTTGGTAGAAAGCAAGGTTTGGCGGATGCGGCGCACCGTGCCTGCCTGCAGCATGGCACGCAGGCGCTCCAGCACCAGCTCTACCGGCAAACCGCAGCGCGCCGCTATCACATCAAATGGCAAGGCGTGGAACCCCTGCACCCTGTCCTCTGCCACGGCCAGAATGCGGCGATTCGTCTCATCTGCTACATCAGCGGGTATCATTGCGGATTCACGGTGCCGCAGTAGGTATACAATGTGGGGTCCAACTCGACCAGCGCAGCTTCTGCCAAAGCACGGGCTTGCTCGGGAGTCTCCGTGAGGGCATACATCGTGGAGCCGCTACCGCTCATGAGCGCAGCACGCACCCCCTCACGCTCCATCATCCAGCGCTTCATCATCCCCAACACGGGGAACTTTTCAAACACCGGCTTTTCCAAATCATTGAAAAGGCGTAAACCATCCACCTCCTGCACGCCGTACGGTATCCCCTGCAAGCGGCGGGAACCGGCATAATTCTTATAAGCAGAGGGGGTAGCAACCCCAAACTGAGGCTTGAGCAGAACTATCGGACTGCTCCACTCGGCAAATGCCGGCAATGGCTTCACGATTTCTCCACGCCCGGTGCAGCGGCTTATCACCGGATTCAGGAAAAAAGGCACATCGCTACCCAAGTTAGCAGCCATGACGGCCAATTCCTCAGTATCGTAGTTGGTGCCTATTATTTCGTTGAGTGCGCGCAGAGTCACCCCGGCATCTGCCGAGCCACCCCCCAAGCCGGCACCATGGGGGATGCGCTTGGTAAGGGTGATACGCTGCTTGGCCTTGCGGCCATACACCTTCTCAAACTCTCGCACGGCGCGAAATACTAAATTGCTCTCATCCGTCGGCACACCCGGTGTATCGCACAACAATGTTGTGGTGCGAGAGTTATGAAAATCCAACTCATCCTCCAAATCCAAGCGCGCCATCACCATATCCACCTTGTGGAATCCGTCCTCTCGCTTACCCAGAACCTTCAGAGACAAATTAATCTTCGCCGGAGCCGTGTATTTCACCATGCGCCCATCCTACCGCAAAGCCGCTGCAAACGCAAGCCCTTTCCGCCCAACAAGGCGAGCGGAAGCTGAAAGCGTATGACCAATTGCACCCCGAGTTCTTTATCCCCCTCCCCTTCCGGTTCATATTATAGCGGAAAAAACGCTTGATTTTCAGCGGGAGGTGTAAGATAATGCCGCGCGACATGTCCGAACGCAAAAATCCGTATCCTTTTGATGTATTTGAACCCAAGTGGCAAGCCACATGGGATGCCGAAAAAACTTTCAAAGTATCCAACCCCGGGGAACCGGGTTTTGATGCCAGCAAGCCCAAGTACTACGTACTGGACATGTTCCCGTACCCGAGCGGTGCGGGATTGCACGTGGGGCACCCGGAAGGCTACACAGCCACCGATATTGTGAGCCGCTACAAGCGCATGAACGGCTACAATGTGCTGCACCCCATGGGTTGGGACTCCTTTGGCCTGCCCGCCGAGCAGTATGCTATCAAGACCGGTCAGCACCCCAGCATCACCACCTACGCCAATATCGATACCTTCCGCCGCCAGCTCAAAATGCTGGGCTTCTCCTACGACTGGGACCGCGAAATTGCCACTACTGACCCCCGCTATGTGCGCTGGACCCAGTGGATTTTCCTGCGCCTGTACAACTCATACTACAACGAAGAACTCAAAAAAGCCCGCCCCGTGAGTGAACTGGAAGCCAAGGGCTGGACCCGCGAACAGATTGACAATGTGCGCTTGGCCTATGTGGCAGAAGGCTTTGTGAACTGGAGTCCCGACATGGGCACTGTGCTGGCCAACGAAGAAGCCGAGGAATGGAAGAGCAAAGGCCACACCGTAGAGCGCCGCAAGCTGCGCCAGTGGATGCTGCGCATCACCGCCTATGCCGAGCGCCTCATTGATGAGCTTGAGCCACTGGATTGGCCGGAAAGCATCAAGCTGCTGCAGCGCAACTGGATTGGCAAATCCACCGGCGCAGAAGTAAACTTCGACTGCCAAGGCAACACCATCACCGTATACACCACCCGCCCGGATACCCTCTTCGGCGCCACCTACATGGTGCTCTCCCCCGAGCATGACCTGGTGCCCGCCATCACCACGCCCGAGCAAAAAGCCGCCGTGGAAGCTTACCAAGCCGAATGTGCCGCCAAGAGCGATTTGGAACGCACCGAGCTGAGCAAAGAAAAGACCGGCGTATTCACCGGCGCTTATGCCACCAACCCTGTGAACGGCAAGCAGATTCCCATCTGGATTGCAGACTACGTGCTTACCGGCTACGGCACCGGTGCTATCATGGCTGTGCCGGCTCACGACAGCCGCGACTATGAATTCGCCGTGAAGTTCGGCCTGCCCATCATCCAAGTGGTGCAGCCGGACAACGCCGACACCCCTTGGCAGGATTTCTGCGGCTACGACGGCACCATGGTGAACTCCGAGCACTTCAACGGCCTGAGCGTCCCCGAGGCCAAGAAGCAGATGACCGCTTGGCTGGAAGAAAAAGGCTATGGCCACGGCAAGGTGAACTACAAGCTGCGTGATTGGCTCTTCAGCCGCCAGCGTTACTGGGGCGAGCCCTTCCCCATCGTCTGGAACAGCGAGGACGGCAACCACTACGCCATCCCCGAAAGTGAGCTTCCCCTGCTCCAGCCGGAGATGGAAGACTTCAAACCCAGCGGCGACCCCCGCGGCCCGCTTGTGAAAGCCACCAAGTGGATTCAGTACTCCGAAAACTACACCCGCGAAACCAACACCATGCCCCAGTGGGCAGGCTCCTGCTGGTACTACCTGCGCTACCTGGACCCCACCAACGACAGCGCCTTTGTGGCCCCCGAGGTAGAGCAATACTGGATGGGTGGCAACAACCCCGGCGGTGTAGACTTGTATGTAGGTGGCACCGAGCACGCAGTGCTGCACCTGCTCTATGCCCGTTTCTGGCACAAAGTGCTCTACGACTACGGGTTGGTCTCCACCAACGAACCCTTCAACAAGCTGGTGAACCAAGGTCTCATCCTGGGCGAAGACAGCCAGAAAATGTCCAAGAGCCGTGGCAATGTGGTGAACCCCGATGACATTGTGAAAGCCTACGGTGCAGACTCCCTGCGCATGTACGAAATGTTCATGGGACCGCTCAAGGAAGTGAAGCCCTGGCAAACCAAGGGCGTGGAAGGCATCAGCCGCTTCTTGGCCCGTGTGTGGCGCGTAGCCATGCAGGAAAACCAAGAAGGCGAGTGGGTACTCTCCGGCAAGGTGACAGATACTGACAACGGCGAGGTAACACCCGTGCGCAAGGAAGTACACAAGACTATCAAAAAGGTGGGCGAGGACATTGAAACCATGAGCTTCAACACCGCCATCTCCAAGATGATGGAATGCACCAACGCCATGACCGCAGCCGGCAGCGTAGTGCTCAGCGACTATGTGCAGTTGCTGCATGTGCTCAATCCCTTTGCCCCGCACATCACAGAAGAACTCTATGCCCATCTGCGCACGGCATTCCCCGCCCTGCCCGCAGCCTACCTCTGCCAGCAATCCTGGCCCGGCTTCAACCCCGAATACTTGGTGGAAAACACCAAAGAAATCGTCATCCAAATCAACGGCAAACTGCGTGATAAAATCACCCTCGCGGCCGATGCCTCCAAGGAAGAAGCAGAAGCCGCCGCCCTGTCCACCCCCAAGGTGCAGGAGCTCATCGCCGGCAAGACCGTGCGCAAGGTCATCGTGGTACCCGGTCGCCTCGTCAATATCGTTGCCAACTAACACACAATATTCAACAATTATGAAAACATACACCGCTATCATCGTAGCAGCCCTTAGCCTTTGCTTCATCGGCACGGCTCAGGCTGCTCTCCCCACCATCAAGAAACCTTCCGTGAAGGTGACAAAACCCTCCGTCAAGGTGACCAAGCCTGCCGTAAAAGTCAACAAGCCCAACGTCAATGTGGCGGAAAAAGGCGTGGAAGTGACCAAACCCTCTGTGGATATCACCAAGCCTGCTGTTGATGTGACCAAGCCCAACGTAGAAATCGAGAAGCCCTCCATCGACCTGCCCAAGGCCGAAAAGCCCGAGCTTCCCACCATCAAAAAACCCGAGCTTGAGGTAACCAAACCCGCCATCAACGTGACAGATAAGGGTGTGGAAATCACCAAACCCTCCATCGACCTCAAGTAAATCGCTGCCCCGCAGCCCTCATCTTTTCCCCGGCTCGCTCTGCCCCCGCAGCGCGAGCCGATTTTTTCCCCGCGCAATGCAGCGGAAACCGAGTCAGCAGAGAATAATGAGCTTGCACGTGTGCGGGGTGGGGGTATAATGCAGATATGCCTACTGTCAGTTTATCTCTGGGGAAGCGGTCGTATGATGTGCTAGTGGCCAATGGGTTGTTGGAATCCGTGGGCTACCATGTGAATCGACTTCGCATGGAAGGTAAAGCTGCGCTGATTTCTGATTCCAATGTGTATCCGCTCTACGGGGAGCAAGTAAAACAGAGTTTGGAAGAAGCCGGATTTGGTGTTTCTACACACATTTTCCCGGCAGGGGAGCAAAGCAAAAACCTGCAAACGGTTGAGATGCTGGCAGATGAAATGATTGCCGCCGGGCACGACCGCAGCAGTTTTGTGGTGGCTCTGGGCGGCGGTGTGGTGGGGGATATGGCCGGATTCTTGGCCTCTATCTACTACCGAGGGATTCCATTTGTGCAGATACCGACGAGCGTGATGGCGCTGGTGGATAGCTCTGTGGGAGGCAAGACGGCCGTAGACGTGGCCGGTGGCAAGAATTTGCTGGGGGCTTTTCACCAACCACGCATGGTATTGGCCGACCCGATGACACTGATGAGCTTGCCCACGCGGGTCCTGCGCGAGGGAATGGCTGAAATGGTGAAGCACGCCGCCATCCGCAAGCCGGAAATGCTGCTCACCCTCCGCGAACTGGCAAGCGAACTTGATTTAGGATTTAGCCTGAATACATTGCAACACTTGCCCGATATCATCGCGGCAAATATCGAAATCAAAGCGCGTGTGGTAGAAGCAGATGAAAAGGAAACGCAGGGAGTACGCGCTTTTCTGAACTTTGGGCATACGCTGGGGCATGGCATTGAAGCAAGCGTACCTTATGGCGAGCTGCTACACGGTGAGGTGGTGAGTTTGGGAATGCGCGCAGCCTTATACTTATCCCGCAAGCGTAGTGGCTTGAGTGCGCGGGCAGAGAAAGAATTATTATCCACCTTACAAGCCTTAGAACTGCCGCTACAACTCCCGGCAGAGGTCAATATAGAAAAAGCGTTGGCCAAGGTCGCCACGGACAAAAAATTCGTAGGTGGCGCTATCCGTTTTGTGCTTTTGGCGGGAGCCGGCAAGCCCATAGTCTCAACCGAGGTGACGCAAGAAGACATGAAAGAGGCCTTGCTCCACCTCACCACCCCTGTATCCCTCTGAAACCGCATTTCACAACTAAAACCATACCCTATTAAGATGACAGACCCACGCATTCCCCAACTGGCCCGCAATCTGATTAAGCACTCCTGCCATGTAAAGCCCGGTGAACATGTGCTGCTGGAGCTTATCGACACCCCGGATGAAATAGGTATTGAGCTGATACGTGCCGTGCGAGAAGCCGGAGCCAACCCCCATGTCAACCTGCGCCATGGGCGCATCATCCGCGAGATGTTCACCGGCGCTACGGATGAACAATACTCCTCCATTGCCGGTTTTGAACTGGCAGAAATGCAGGCCATGGATGCTTACATTGCTATCCGCGGTGGGCACAACAGCTTCGAAAACTCCAGCGTGCCGGCAGAGCGCATGGCTTTGGCGCAAAAACACATGCGCCCCGTACACGAGGAACGTGTATGCCGCACCAAGTGGTGTGTGCTGCGCTGGCCTACTCCGGCCATGGCCCAGGGGGCAGGCATGAGCACAGAGGCTTTTGAGGACTTCTACTTCCGCTGCTGCTTGGCAGACTACGCCCAACTGGGAGTGGCCATGGAAAAGCTGGCCACCCGCATGATGGAGACCGACCGCGTGCGCATCACCGGCCCGGGCACAGATATCAACTTCTCTATCAAGGGGATGCCTGCAATCCCCTGCGCAGGTGAGATGAACATCCCGGATGGTGAAGTATTCACCGCCCCTATTCGGGATTCCATCAACGGCTATATCCACTATACAGCCCCCACCCTTTTCCAAGGCATTCCTTTTGACGGCGTGCGTCTGCGCTTTGAAAACGGCAAGATTGTAGAGGCGCACTGCAATGGCAACGAGGCGGCACTCAACAAGATTCTGGATACGGATGAGGGAGCCCGCTACATCGGAGAGTTCGCGCTGGGGGTAAACCCCTACATCCTACAGCCGATGCGTGATATCCTCTTCGATGAAAAAATTGCCGGCTCCTTCCACCTGACACCGGGCAACGCTTACGAAAATTGTGACAACGGCAACCGATCTCAGGTTCACTGGGATTTGGTGTGCATTCAACGCGCAGAATACGGCGGTGGAGAAATATGGTTTGATGATGAACTCATCCGCAAAGACGGCATCTTCACCGCCCCCGAGCTCTCCATCCTCAACCCTGCTACAGAATCATGAAACTGCTCAGCCCTATCAAACGCTTCTTCAAGCACCCCGTGCGCAACATATTCCGTTGCATGGTAGCAAGTGCAATTGTTGCTGCCATTTTCGGTGGTGTGGCCATTCATTTTGGCCAAAAAAGTGCCGAACAGCTTGAGTGCAATTACCAACAACTGCCGGCGGAGGCGCTACCCGGCTCCGGCCCGGTGCGCATTGCCTTTGTGTGCGATATTCACAACGCACCCGATAAGTTGGAAAAATCCATCGCTCACCTGAAAAAAGCCAAGCCCGACATTATCCTGCTGGGAGGTGACTATGTGATGGCTCACCAGCGCTTTATGCGCACCCGATGGATGGTAAACGGCCTGCGAAAACTGGCAGAAATTGCACCGGTATTTGCCATCTTGGGCAATCATGATTACGAAAAGCTGGACCAAGTGGAGCGTGTGATGCAAACGGCAGAAATCCCAATTCTGCGCAACGAAGCCCGCACCTGGGAAACCCCGGCCGGCGGCACCGTGTGCCTTGTAGGCTTGGGGGATTGGAATGAGGGCGATGAAGACCCGCACTCCTGTTTGCTCCCCCAAGGCGAGGAAGAAAGTGCGGTTCTGCTTCTTTCGCACGACCCGGAGAGCCGCTGGTTGCTGCGCCAATACGACTGGGATTTGATGCTGAGCGGCCACACGCACGGAGGGCAAATCGGCAATCCGTTCACAACACCGGTGCAGTACATATCCTTCCGCTCCTCCATGCCGGCCGGTCTTTTTGATTTTGAAGGCGGCAGGCGCGTATTCGTCTCACGCGGTGCCGGCAGTATCCTGGGCATGCGCTTTTTCTGCGCCCCGGAAATCAATATCATAGACATTGGTGATAGAGCCTCCTTTACCCCACCTGCAGAAGATGCAGAGGATGAAGCCGATACCACCGAACAAGCAGAGGAAACAGATTCCCCCGAAGAGGAGGAATCCACAGAACCGGCACCGGTCCCCACTGAACCGGAAAAGTTAGATGTATCCCCCTCTGCGGCAGATGCCATCCCCGCTCCGCCCCCGGCCGAGGATAGCACCATTACCCCGGAACCCCCGGCCCCGGCAGATGATACCATCATCCCGGAGCTTCCGGTAGCCGCCTAAGGTGACCCCACCCGTGAAGTTACAAGAAAGCCGCCCCCACCGGGCGGCCTTCTTGTGCAAGGGCATTGTAGACCAGCATTACGCGTTGATATAATCAATCATCTCTCGCAGACGGGCATAATCCCCGCGTTTGAAGGTGAAACGCAGGCGCGGGAAATTGGCCAGCAGGGGTTCCGGGTCTTCTGCATCTGCCCGCAGTTGCACAATGTCGTTTTGAGGCATCAAATCCGGGAAATCCTGCAGCAACCACCCAAGGCGCTGCTCCGGCACCTCATCCATCATGCGGATGGTGATCACATCTCCCTCAAAATAGTACGAATGGAAGCGACTGTAGAAACGCTCGATGTGTTTGTATGCATCTTCCGCACTCTTGCTGACGTAGAGGAGCTTCATATCAGAACGGGAGATAAGCCCGGCATCCAGCAGTTCTTTTTCAATGAAATTCACCCAGCGAGCCCAAAATGTCTCCCCGGGGGGGTCAAGAAGAACAATGGGGAAAATAGTTGCCTTACCGGTTTGCATCAAAGTAATTGTCTCAAAAATTTCATCCATCGTACCAAAGCCACCCGGGAAAGCCACCAAAGCATCTGCTTGTTTCAGGAAATTGAGCTTGCGGGTAAAGAAGTAGTAGAAGTTCATCATCTTTTCGCTGCCATCCACCACGGGGTTGGCATGCTGCTCATACGGCAGTGTGATGTTGAGGCCGAAGGAGAAATGCTCAGTAGCCCCTTCATTGCACGCCTGCATAAGCCCGGGCCCCCCCCCGGTAATAATCATATATCCATACTTGGCAGCCAGGGCTGAAAATTCGCGGGCAATCTGGTAGGAGGGATCATCCGGCTTGATACGGGCAGAACCAAAGCAGGTAATCTTGCGCACATTGCGATAAGGCATAAACATCTTATCCGCCGCAAACATCTCATCTACCGTACGATTCATGATTTCCAAATCATGCTCCTCAATTGGGCTGAGTGCCGCATTCAGCGTCGTGGCTAGCATCTGCAAAAGCGTATCAGGGCTGTGCGTGCCACAAAAACGCTGCGCCAAGTCATACAAATTGGCATCCAAGACCGGATTACCTGTGCTGACAGGAATCTCTACCGAAGAATGGCGTTCGGCGCGGCTATTGATATCACGAGCGGCTAAAATTTCAGGGCGTTTCATACCCTATAATATGCCGTATTCACCCTTCAATGTCACGAAAAAAAGTGTCCTCGCACAAATTTAACACTACTTCACTAGTCCCGGTGATAGGGGGAACCGGCCAGCAGCGTATGCACACGGTATATTTGCTCCAGCAACACCACGAGTGCCAGTTCATGCTGCATCGTATGCCGCCCCAAGCACAACACATAATCGCACTCACGGCGCAGCTCCTCTGTATGCCCATCTGCCGCGCCTATGAGGAATGCCACATGCTTGACAGCCTGCATCTGCCACTCGCGCACTCGGCGCTCCAGCTCGCGTGTGGTCCAATTCTGCCCGCGCTCATCCATGGCGATGCGCAGGCAGCCTTTACTGGCCTCCAGTAGCCGGCGGGATACGGATTCTGAATCACCGGCTTTCACATAGCGCAGTTCTACCTTGCCCAGCGGTTTGAGGCGCTCTGCAAAAAAATCCACCCCCTGGCGGGCATAGCCGATGGCCGGCTTGGCGGCAGCTAAGACCAAAAAATCCATACGCCCTGCACCTTACACCACATCCTCCCTGCTTGCAAGGCAAATGAGCTTGACCCCGCCAAAATTCTCCGCTATCATCTCCTCCGACAACCACTTACCACTATGGGTCTTCTTCAAAATCTCGCCGCCATCGCCATTCGCAACAAAGTTATTTCCCATCTGCGCACCAACTGCCCTGAGGGGATTAAGGATGCCTTGGAAACCCTACTCAACAATAAGGATGCCGTAAACACCATCCAAAACTTTGTGTCTGAAGCCATGAAATCCGGTGCTGCCATCAAGCTTGATTCTGTAACCAGCCTCCCCTTCCCGGCCGAAATCAAACAACTGCTGGCAGATACCCCCAAACTGGTCACCTACCTTGCTATGGCTGCTCGCATGGCCGGCAAAAAATAACCCCCGGGCGCACCTTGCCACCCCCTTCCCCTCCCGGATTTTTATCCGGGATTTTTTTTGAGCTTTTTCACCTGAATTTGATTGACAATCAGGCACGGGGAGAGTATCCTGTGCGTCCCCGCTGATGCTGCATTATCAACAACGAAGGGCTGGGGGCTATAGCGCAGCACCTTTCAAAACCTCGTGCTTCCTGACGCAAGGTCGCACACAACACACATATATACAATGATTAACGAACTCGTTACTAAGATGGTGGAAGCCGGTGTACACTTTGGTCACCAGACTCGCAAGTGGCACCCCAACATGAAGAAGTACATCCTCACCCAGAAGAATGGTATCCACATCATCAATCTGGAGGAAACCGAGAAGTGCTTGGACAAGGCCTGCGCTTTCCTTACCGAACTGGCCGCCAAGAACAAGAAGATTCTCTTTGTAGGCTGCAAGCGCCAGGCTCAGGAAGCTGTGAAAGAAGCTGCTGAGGCTACCGGCCAGTACTTTGTAAACTTCCGCTGGTTGGGCGGCATGCTCACCAACATGACCACCATCAAGAAGAGCATTGCTCGCTTGGACTACCTCGAAAACCTCGACAAGCAGCCCGAATACAAGAGCATGTCCAAGAAGGAACTTGCCGCTCTCTCCCGTGAGCGCGAGAAGCTCCTGCGCAACCTTCAGGGTATCCGCAACATGGGTGGTGCCCCCGATGCTATCGTGGCTATCGGTGCTGATCACGAGGATATCGCTATCCGCGAGGCGCACATCTTGGGCATCCCCGTCATCGTGCTGACCGACACGAATGCCGACCCCGACAGCGTGGATTTCCCCATCCCCGGCAACGACGATGCTGTACGCTCCATCCGCCTGATTCTTTCCGTGCTGGTGGATGCTATCAACAAGAGCAAGCCCGCTGCTTAATTTAAACCCCATACCGACATTATAGACAATGGCTGAAATTACCGCCGCTATGGTAAAGGAGCTGCGCGTCAAGACTGACGCCGGCATGATGGACTGCAAGAAGGCACTCATCGAGTGCGACGGCAACATGGAAGAAGCCGTGAAGTACCTCCGCGAAAAAGGCATCGCCAAGGCTGCTAAGAAGGCCGACCGCGAAGCTAAGGAGGGCGTTGTTGCCACTCTCGTAGAGGGCAAAGACGGCGTCATCTTCGAAATCAACTGCGAAACAGACTTCTGCTCCAAGGGCGACAAGTTCAAGGCCTTGGTGGCTGAAATCGGCACCGCTCTCAAGGCTGCCAGCGCCGCTACACTTGAGGAAGCCCTCAACGTAGCCATCAACGGCACCACCGTGGAGAAGTACATCGCTGAGCAGTGCGCCGTTATCGGTGAAAACATGAAGCTGCGCAAGTTCGGCCGCTACACACTGGCCGGCGAAGGCACAATCGCTTCCTACATCCACATGGGTGGCAAGGTGGGCGTGCTCCTGCAGGTTGCTTGCGATAAGGCTGAAACTACCACCAGCGCAGATTTCCAGACCCTCTGCAAGGACATCACCCTGCACATCGCCGCTTGCGCTCCCAAGAGCGTGGACTCCAGCTCTCTGGATCCCGCCTTCGTGGCAGAGGAACAGGAAATCGCCAAGGCTCAGCTCTTGGCAGAAGGCAAACCCGAGGCTCTGCTCGAGAAGATTCTCCCCGGCAAGCTCAAAGCTCTCTACAAGCAGAGCTGCCTCATGAGCCAGGAGTTCGTCAAGGATGGCTCCATCACCGTTGAGAAGCTTGTGGCTGATGCCGGCAAGGCCCTGGGTGACACCATCAAGGTTGTCTCCTTCGAGCGCTTCCAGCTGGGCGCCTAATAAAAATCCTAATAGCATTCATATCACACACCCTGCTGCGCAAAGCGTGGCAGGGTGTTTTTTTAAGGTGCAAAAGCAGCACAAATCGTGTATGCAAGGGAAAGAAATGCAACTTTGGGCTTGTCAAACCTGATTTTTCATGTAAAATGCACCGCGTTCTACATGCATCGAGCTGTAGCGCAGGCTGGTAGCGCGCTTCGTTCGGGACGAAGAGGTCGCAGGTTCGAATCCTGTCAGCTCGACTATTTGCAAAAAGGAAAGCCGCGGCAAGCGGCGTGAGGAGAGTGGGGCGAAAAGCCGCCCGGGAGGGCACAGCCACCTGCTTGCCACTGTTACACGCAGTCATTGTGAATGTACCAAAGAGCTCTTCCTGCAAGCTGCATTTTTCAACCACACCCATCAACAACTATGTCCGGTCATAATAAATGGTCCAAGATTAAATTCACAAAGGCCGCAGCCGATGCTAAGAAGGGCAAGATTTTCGCCCGTTTCTCCCACGAAATCACCCTTGCAGCCAAGAGCGGCGGTGGCGATACCGACACCAACCCGCGCCTGCGAGCCGCTATCGAAGGTGCCAAAGCCGCTTCCATGCCCAAGGAAAACATTGACCGCGCTGTCAAAAAGGGCACAGGTGAACTGCAGGGAGCATCTATTCAGGAAATGACCTATGAGGGCTACGGCCCCGCCGGTACTGCTTTCATCGTAGAAGTAGCTACGGACAACACAAACCGCTGCTCCTCCGAGCTGCGCACCATTTTCTCCCGCAATGGGGGCAACATGGGCACCCCCGGCTCTGTGGCATACCAATTTGACCGCAAGGGCGAAGTGCGCGTGGTTGATGCCGGCTTGGATGAAGACAGCGCCATGGAGCTCGCAATGGATTGCGGGGCTGATGAATTTGAAGAAGGCGATAATGAAGGCGAATGGGTCTTCATATGCGGGCCGACGGATTTGCAAACCGTATCAGCAGCACTGAGCGAAGCCGGCAAGAATGTGACAGGCATGAAACTCATCAGCGTGGCCCAAAACCCGACCGACATTGCCGATGTAGAGACCGCCACCAAAGTGATGAAGCTCTACGACCTTCTCGATGACTACGATGACACGATGAACGTGTTCTCCAACTTCGAGATTGATGACGCCATTCTCGAGCAAATGTAACACATTGGCAATAAAGCTTGCGCGGCTATGCACACAATAGCCGCGCATCTTCTGATTGCCCGTTCCCACCTGAACATGACACCGCAGGATGACAGCAGCGCAAGCCCCCAACAGGGCAAGACGCCACACGTTCGCAGATTCTCCCGCCGCCCCCAACAGCAGGAGCCCCGGGATGATATGCGCGATTCTGCCGGTGACAACAACCGCCCCTACAACCGCAACAACCGCGGCCAGAGCCACCATAAAAACAACCGCTTCAACAAGCGCAACAACCAGCAGCGGCACAGAGATAACAACGCCTCCCCAAACCGTGAACAAAACACCGGGAGAGCCTATGTGCCGGTGGGTGAGCCGGAAGAACTGACCGGGCTTCCGGAAATCACCAGCAAGGGATACGGCTTCATCCGCGTGCCGGAAAACAACTGGGCACCATCTGATGCGGCCGTGTATGTATCTGCTGATATCATTGCAGAGCACCACCTGCGACCCTTTGCGCAAGTGACCGGCATGGCGCAGAAATACGAGCGCGGCCACCAGCTTATTTCCGTACTCAAAGTCAATCACCAAACACCTGAAGAAGCGGCCAACAACCCTCACTTTGAGGATTTAAAAGCCGTCAACCCCACCCAACGACTGGCCTTCTCTACTGCTGCCAATCGCTACACAACACGCACGCTTGACCTTGTAGCACCGGTTGCCCGTGGGCAGCGCGGCTTGATTGTAGCTCCCCCCAGAACCGGCAAAACAACCTTGCTGATGCATATTGCCGAAGGTGTGCAAGAAAACTATAGGGATGATATACACCTGATGATATTGCTGGTTGATGAGCGCCCGGAAGAAGTGACCGAGTTCCGCCGCAGCCTCCCCGGGGCAGAGATATTCGCCTCCAGCAATGATAGCAGCGTGCGCGAACATTGCCGCATTGCAGAAATGTGCATCGAGCGCGCCAAGCGCTTGGTAGAGGCCGGGCAGCATGTGCTGGTACTGATGGACTCCATCACCCGCTTAGCAAGAGCATACAACAACGCAGATCGCGGTAGTGGCCGCACCATGAGCGGCGGTATTGATGCCCGCGCCCTCGAAACCCCGCGCCGCCTCTTTGCGGCCGCTCGCAGCACACGCACAGCCGGTTCACTCACCATCTTGGCCACGGCTCTTATTGAGACCAATAGCCGCATGGATGAGCTCATCTTCCAAGAATTCAAAGGCACCGGCAACATGGAACTCGTACTCAACCGCCGCATTGCAGAGATGTACATTTACCCGGCGGTAGATATCCTCAAAAGTGGCACACGCCGCGAGGAACTCATCCTCCCCGATTGGATGCTGGAGAAAATCCGCCTCATACGCCGGGGATTGGCCGGTTACAAGCCAACGGAAGCCATGGAGCGTTTGCTCTTCTTCCTGCAAAAGTATAAGACGAACGCGCAGATGCTCATGGATATCAAACTGCGCAACTAACGCGCAGCATGGCGCTCGAAAATGCGGCGCATATCATCTATATTTTTGCAACGTCGCAATTCATACTCATCCTCCCGCCCAAAATCAGGGTAGCAAAAGGCAAGGTACTTTTTCATCCTGTTGCAATGCCCCGCCACGGTGCGCTTTGTGTGTAAAATTCGGTCCGTTTCTTCGGTGAGTACCATGTAGTAGTGCAGCATCTCCTCTTTACTGGGCGCAGCTCCACCCCGCAACATCCGAAATATGTAGGGGTTACGCACAGCTCCACGGCCTATCAGCATTCCTGTGGCTCCCGTCTCCTGCACCCAAGCATTGGCATCTGCCGGGGTTGCAATATCCCCATTCGCCCACACCGAGCAAGACAATGAACGCACCGCCTGCGCCACATATTGCCGGTGCGGTGTACCACCATACAGTTGCTGCCGGGTGCGGGCATGCACCATCACCTCATCTGCTCCACCGGCCTCCAACAAAGGGAGCAATTGGTGAAACTCTTCCGGCTCTGCCCACCCCAAGCGGCATTTGACGGAAAACTTCCCTGCCGGCACCACCTGACGCAGCGATTTCATAATGCACAGAAAATTCTCCGGTTCCCGCAACAGCCCGGCCCCTGCCCCATGCCGATTCACCAACGGACTGGGACAACCGGCATTGAGGTTGATACCCGCCACGGGTAGCCGCAGCAGCGCCTCCGCATCGCGGCAAAGAGCTGCCGCCTCACTCCCGGCCAACTGAGCTACAATGGGCACCCCGGTCTCATTACTCTCTATGCACCGTAAGTTATTCTCTGCCATGGCGCAGGTAGTGCGAGTACTCCGGAAATAGGCCGTGATGAACAAATCCGGCAAGGAACCCACGCGGCACAGTGTGCGCATGAATGCCAAATCTGTCACATCCTGCATGGGTGCTAAGGCCAATCGCATATCTCCCGCACAGCATAGCACACACTTTGCCACCGTGCAAGCCCCCATCTTTTGGTAATTATGACATAAAAAAGTTGTAAATAAAACTTGACAATCATGCGGTTAGCAGCCATAAAACGCGAGCACGCGCGCGCTGCGGTGATACGAATCCCCATCCAGAACACGCAAAAATCACAAGAATGACACGTTCCCTCACAATACTTGCCACAGGCTTGGCCCTTTTGACTGGTTTCGGCTGCACCACGCAGAACGATCTTACCACCTCCCTTTCAGGCGGCTACATGTTCCGCCCGGAGCGCATCCGCATAGACCCGGGGGAAGCCGTAAGCTATGGGTACTGGGACATGCCGGCCGGGCTCACCGGGCGAAAGCTCATTGTCATAGACACCCGGTTGCAGCAAGCCAAGTACTATGTGGGCGGGCGCCAAGTGGGCATGAGCGCCATCTCCTCCGGCAAGGCAGGTCACATTACCCCCAAAGGCACATTCAAAGTACTTTCCAAAGATGCCGACCACCGCTCCTCCAGCTACGGCAGCGTTGTTGACAAATACGGCAACACCATCATCAGCAATTTTGAACGTGGTATGGCCATACCCGCCGGTGGCACCTACGAAGGAGCCCCCATGACCAACGGCATGCAGCTCACAACCGGTGGCATTTGGATGCATGAAGGCATGGTAACCTCTGCCCCCGAAAGCCACGGCTGCATCCGACTGCCCAAAGAAATGGCCAAAATTTTCTTTGATAACACCCCGGTAGGCACACCTGTCATCATCAAATAAACCTTTTACTCCACACACTCTATGAATAAACTCAACAGAATTATCGCAACCGTAGGCTGTGCGCTTACCCTGCTGGGCGGGGTAGCCTGCACCACATTCCAAACGCAAGAGGTAGTCGAGCCCCCCAAGCCTGTCTACCTGCCCGGCTCATACGAGTACTTTGTAAAGCAGAATGGTTATCCCACCACAATGCACATCTTCCAAGACAAAGAACTCCTCAAACTTGCCGGCAAAAATAGCCCCATCTATATTGATTTGGAACACCAACGCGGGCGTCTCTACGTCAACGGCAAAGTCGCCGCAGACTGGCCCGTTTCCACCGGCGTGAGCGGCCACCCCACCCGCACCGGCAAATTCTCCATTTTAGAGAAAAAAGCGACCTACGCCTCCAACCGCTACGGAAAAATCTATGACGCAACGGGCAAATGCGTAAACTACAATGCAGATTTTTCCAAAGACCCGGTGCCCGAAGGCGGCAAGATAGTGGGTTCGGCCATGCCCTACTGGCAGCGTCTCACGCATGATGGCATCGGTATGCACATCGGTAAAGTGCGCGCGGGGCGTAAACTCTCCCACGGTTGCATCCGCACGCCATCCATCATGGCAAAAGAACTGTTCCGCATCACAGGCTACGGCAGCAAGGTGTACGTAACCAATTCCTGGGAAGCCTGCTACCCGCTGACAGCCAAAGATGCTATGGCCGAAGCCAAAGCCGAAAAGGCTGCTAAAGAAGCGGCCGCCGCCGCCAACGGCGAAACCAAGCCGGATGAAACAAGCCCTGAAGGCATAAAAACAGCCGCAGGCACCACCATACAAACCACAAACGAATGATAAAAACGATGAAAAAGCTTCTTCCCTGTATCCTGCTGGCAGCCATTCTTTGCTCCTGCGCCACTAAAACGGTAACCCGCCGCGAGCTTCTCACCCCCACCCTCTATACCGCCATCAATTCCGATGAGTATCTGGATATGAAGTATTACGGCTCAGATGCAGAGTACGATTACTTCACCCGCAGCTACACACGCTACCGCGTGCTGCGCACAGAAAACGCCGTGCCGGAATCGGCCCGTTTCCCCTTCAACAACTGGATGGGTGGCAAGCTCTACCGCGAGTGTCTCACCCAAAGCGCTACCAGCAAGCTGCAAACCCTGCGCAACCTCTTCCAGAGCGGCACCACCATGCAGCAATAAAAAAAAGCTTTTACCGCATCCCCCCCGGTCGCGCAAAAAATACGCTGCCGGGGGTTTTCTTTTCCGGTTGACCCGGCCCCGCAAAGCTGCTATGATAGTCGCGTTATGAGAGAAGAAGGTATTACCTTTTACAACCGATACACCGGCCGACCGGAGCAGGAAAAAATCATGGGGGAGCGAGCCCTGCGTTGGGTATATGGCAACGCCCTCGGCAAGCTCAGCCTGCACCTGCTCATCAAGCGTGCCTTCTTCTCCCGTATCATGGGGTGGCTGAAGGACACCCCCGGCTCCGCGCGCAACCTGCAACAATTTGTAGACCAATACGGCATGGATGCTTCCGAATTCGCGCGTCCCATCAGTGAGTATACGAGCTTCAACGACTTTTTCACCCGTAAACTCAAGCCGGGAGCCCGCCCCATCTGCACCGGAAATACCATTGCTCTGCCGGCTGATGGGCGCCACAGCGGATGGCAAGATTTGGCGGATATGCAAGGAGTCTTCGTAAAAGGCCAAAGCTTTGATTTACCGGCATTGCTGGGCAGCGCAGAACTGGCAGAAAAGTATGCCCACGGCAGCGCCGTCCTCTCTCGCCTTTGCCCCACGGATTACCACCGTTTTCACTTTACAACAGATGGCGTAGCAGATGCCCCGGTGCGCATTCCCGGCCCCCTGGCCAGCGTTTCTCCGCTCTGTCTCCGCCACAAACTCTCGTGGTTGTGGACAAATAAGCGCGAGCTCACGGTGCTGCACACCCCGCATGTGGGAGATGTACTCATCCTCGCCGTTGGGGCCACAGGCGTGGGAGCCATTGGCCAAACATATACCCCCGGTGCACCCATCCGCAAAGGAGATGAGCAGGGGTACTTCGCCTTTGGTGGCTCCACCATCATCACCTTCTACGAACCCGGGCGCATACAGCTTGCAGAAGACATCCTGCGCAATACGGCAAACTGCACCGAAACCTACGCCCGCCAAGGCGACATCCTCGGCTTCATCTGTTGACTCTCTCCCAACCATGACTCCTGAGACACTGTACATCGTCATGCCCTGCTTCAATGAAGCAGCCTGTATCGAAACAACGATTGTCGCCGTTAGCAAAAAATTAGATACACTCATTTCCGCCGGGACAATTTCCTGCGAAAGCGCCATGCTTTTTGCCGATGATGGAAGCAAGGATACAACATGGAACATCATCTCAGAACACCATAAAAACAACAAACTTGTTAAAGCATGCCGCTTGGCCGGCAACAGGGGCAAAGAAAAAGCACTCTTCGCGGGGCTTATGGAAGCCAAAACACATGCAGACATCGTCATCTGCATGGATGCCGATTTGCAGCATGATATCAATGCTATTGATGAGTTTCTTGCACTGCGCAATCAAGGATACGAACTGATTTACGGTGTAAAAAAATCCCGTGGCCGTGAATCATTCTTCCGCAAATCAACTGCTGTAGCCTTTTATTGGATTGCACAAAAACTTGGCTCCCCCATCAGCCAAGGACACTCTGACTATAGCTTGATGACCAAGCAAGTACTGGAAGCCCTTTCGGAATACGGCGAAAGCAACATGATGTTCCGCACCATGCTCAAACAACTGGGTTTCAACCAATGCCCCTTATATTTTGAAGTAAAGAACAGAGAACAAGGGGAGAGCAAAATGTCCTTGGGTAGCCTTCTGAGACTCAGCATAGATGCCATCACCTCCTATTCTGTTACACCTTTGCGATTCATCAGTGGAATGGGGCTCCTTATCTTTCTGGCAAGCCTTGCAATGATTGCTTGGGTGGCTTATGACTATTTCAAACTCGGCACCCCCAATGGCTGGGCAACAGTCGTTTGCTCCCTCTGGTTCCTAGGGGGAATCGGCATGATTAGCATGGGCGTAGCAGGGGAATACATTGGAAAAATATACCTGGAATCCAAAAGAAGACCCCGTTATTTCATCAAATCCCGGCTGCAATAAACGCACAGACTTTAAGCTTTCCCTGTAGGGAAGATTAGTGTATAATCCCCGCCGTTATGTTACAGGCAGGTATCGTAGGTCTCCCCAACGTCGGCAAATCCACTCTGTTCAACGCAGTCACCCGCTCCCGCAAGGCAGAAGCGGCCAACTACCCGTTCTGCACCATCGACCCCAACGTCGGTATGGTAGAAGTACCGGATGCTCGTTTGGCCGTGTTGGCAGAAATGCACAAGAGTGAGCGCATAGTACCTGCCGCTATTGAGTTTGTGGATATCGCCGGCCTTGTAAAAGGTGCAGCAGAAGGTGCCGGTCTGGGCAATAAATTCCTCTCCAACATCCGCGAGACAGATGCCATTGTGCAGGTAGTGCGCTGCTTTGAGAACGATGATATCATCCATGAGCTCGGCTCCGTAGACCCTGTGCGAGATATTGAAATCATCAACGATGAGCTGATTTTGGCTGACTTGGCCGCTATGGAGAAACGCAAGGAAAGCCGTATCAAAAAAGCCCGCGGTGGGGATAAAGAAGCAAAAGAAGAAATAGCCCTCATCGAAAAGCTCATCCCGCACCTGGATGCAGGCAAACCTGCTATCACCCTCGAACTTTCCGACGATGAGCGCAAACTTCTGCGCAGCTTCTTCCTGCTTTCCAACAAAAAAAGCATCTTTGCCTGCAATGTAAGCGAAGATGAGCTTGCAGATGCCGTTGCCAACCCAGATTCCCATCCCTACGTGTCAGCCGTGCGCCGCTATGTGGCAGAACACCACCATGCTGAAGCCATCGTCATCTCCGCTCGCATTGAGGAAGAGCTCTCTGAGCTCCCCCAGGAGGAAGCCAAGGAGTTCCTGCGTGACCTCGGTGTGGAAGATTCCGGCGTGAGCGACCTCATCAACGCTGTATACCATCTCCTCGGCCTGCGTACCTACCTCACCACCGGTGTCAAGGAAACCAAGGCGTGGACCATACCGGCCGGGGCCAAGGCCCCCCAAGCAGCCGGGGTTATCCATACTGATTTCGAGCGCGGATTCATTGCCGCCCAAGTTGTTTCGTACGAGGACCTTGTCGCTTGCGGTTCCATTGCAAAAGCCAAAGAACAAGCCAAACTCCGCATCGAGGGCAAAGAATACGTGGTGAAAGACGGTGATGTCGTTGAGTTCCGCTTCAACGTCTCAAAATAACCTTCTCCCGCCCGCTCACCCGCCCTTATCTGCCATGGATTCCCCCGCCGGCGATAAGATGCAGCCTCTCATCCTACCCTTGGATGAGGAGCTTAAAGAGCTCATTGAAGAATTTTCCGCAAAATTAGGACTCTCACAGCGCCGCTTTGTTGAAGTGGCCATGAGAGCTTATTTGCTGCATTGGAGCAAGCAAAAGACGCCCCCGGCCCAATTGAACGCACCTGCTCTTCTGGTAAAGAGATTGTTGCACAAACGCACGTCACAAAGCTAGAGTAGCATCAAGATATTTTTCTGTTATCCAATTCTCAATGCATTTATCTTTAACCTATCATACTTATTGCCAAAGCCAACATCTCAATACACATTAATTTCATTCCCCTATCTCATACATACCCCTTCATATATCATATATTATTTTTCACATTTCCGCATACTCAAAGGCCGAAAATTAAACATTTCACATGAAACAAATACAAACACAATCGGCCTCAAATTTTTTCTTGCATTAGTAAGACGAATAGTATAATATGAAAACAGCTCAAATAAAGAGCACAGATTGAACTCAACAACTATTATGAAAAAGCCATTGAAAAACCTGACGCGCTATACACGCGAGAAGACATCATTCTTGGGATGGAGAGTATGTATAAGCCGTAAGGGGAGGATGTTTACGAAATACTTTGCTGATGGTGCATATGAGAATGGCGAGGAAGGCTCAT
This sequence comes from Akkermansia sp., assembly GCA_017398355.1. GTDB lineage: Bacteria > Verrucomicrobiota > Verrucomicrobiia > Verrucomicrobiales > Akkermansiaceae > Akkermansia. The sequence continues at coordinate 32,239 of JAFQGD010000022.1, forward strand.
TTGCTGCAGCCGTAAGCCTGCGAGATGAGATTCTTCAGCGCATGGAAACAGAATCCTCCGACAAAGTGCTGGCAGAATACCAAAATAAATACGACAAGGAAGCCAAGAAGGCCCGCGCCGCACGCCGCAGGAAGAAGGCAAGCGCCAAGCGCGCCACAGCCAAGCGCAAGAAAAAGACTCAAAATAAATAAGTTTTTAGCATGATACAAGAAAGCGCGAGACGACAACATCTCGCGCTTTTTTGTTTATACTTATTGCTAGAAAGAAAAGTCTCACACCTCCGAAAAATCCAACTTACGATTCTTCCAGATAGAGGAGTCCACCCTGCGGGAATCCCACACAAGGAGCAAGGAGGCCCCCAGCAGGAGAAGACGAATAGCCGTATCCATGGGGTAGTTATCAATCGCGTGGGTTGAGCCCATGCAATTGCAGCTCAGATCCAAGCCGCGAGCCCATGCCTGCACATAGAGCAACAGGAAAACAGACGTCATGATGGCAGACCACGCCGTAGCCCCCCTATAAGCCCAGCGGAACAACAGACAAACGGCAACCACCAGCTCCATAGCCACACCGGTGCAAGCCAGTGGCATAGAACACCAAGCCGGCAGAATGTTGCTGCGCGTCAGGAAATCAGAAGTTTCCCCCAAATCAGCAATCTTGGGGATGCCCGTTATTAAAAAAAACACCCCCATCCCCACACGCAGGAGGGTCAGCATCAAGTTGATAGAGCGCGTGTTTCTCACAGCATGTCGGGTGTCACCTTGTACACAGCACCACAGCGCGGGCAGGATACTTCCAAATACCCCTGCTCTGCCAGCAAATCGGCAAAATCCTTCTGCATGGCTTGGATTGTGGGCAAAATCTTTTGCAAAGTGCAACCACAGCGGAATGTGAACTTGCGCGTTTCCAGCACCTTCGTCTCCTCAGTCTCAAGGAGAGAAGCCACTTGCTCCGGTCTCAGCTCTGTGAGCCAATCATAATCCGCCCCGGGTTGAGCCGCGATGAGGGCATACACATCATCTCCCAAATGGAAAGCACGGGCTTCCCGCTGCTCACTCTGGCGGTAAAACTCCTCCACCCAACCGGGCACTGTAGCATCCGGCAGCACGATAACGGAAGTCTGCGGCTCCTTATTGGTGCGCAAGTTTTGCGCATAGAGCATATTGTGCTCAGGTTCCTTCACCCCTTCCGTAAAGACACGACCAATCACATCCTCCGTGAGGGATGAACCGGACACAAAATAATTAGCCAAGCTGGGGGTGCGTGTATTGAAAGTCCACGCATGATACTCCTGCCATGGGCGAGAAACCAGATGCAAGGTGAAAAAAGCCAACAAATCCTTGAATACCGAGTCCTCTTTCTCCGCATTGCGCTGACCGTGTTGCATCAAATTCAAGTAATAATCAACAAACAGCGGCGCCATATCCGCTCGCAATAAAAGGCAATTGCGATGGCGCACAAAAATGGATTGGACCGTTGCGAACTCTTCAACTTGCTGCGGTGTTTCTTCCGTCATAGTACTCTTTCTTTCGGATTATGATAACGCTGCAACGCCCCCGACTCAAGCGCAAAGTTGATTCAACGCATCCTTTCTTTGTCACCAGCTCTCCCACCACCGCTTGCTACGCAAGATAAGCTTGCAAAAAGCTTATTTAACTGCTAGAATCCCGCAAGCACATGAATCCCGTTTCCCCCTACCAGCACCAGATATGGCCGGACGCCGTGTGGGATGTCTCCGGCGCATTTGTCAACGACCGAGAGTTGGTGGCCTTTTACGATTTTTGCAAACTACTGCTGGGCTTTGAGCCTTTCAACATCGCACACGGTGCACCGCTTTGCATCTGGAACAGCGGGCGCGTGCTGCGCCAACTGATGTGCGATGCAGAAGAAATGCGCGCTGCCGGCCTAGCATACGAGCAACGCAACATCGCCCTCTACCTCACTTTCACCAACCTGATGCTACAGGAAGAGCACCTCAAGGATGCTCTGGGGAACGCTCTGCTCATCTTTGCACGCAACCACAACCCCACCAAACGCAACGCAGCCATTGTAGCCAATGATTTACTGCGCGCTCACATCCGCAAAGAATACCCGGAACTGCGCCTCGTCTCCTCCATCCTCAAAATCACCAATGGCGGAGGCAAGGGCAAGCTGGATATATACAAACGCTTGGCAGATGAGTACGATGAAGTGATGGTACACCCGGACGACGTACTCAACTACGATTTACTGGAAAAGATAGAGGACAAAGAGCGCCATATTCTGTTGGTCAATGAATACTGCATCCGCCAATGTCCCCTGCGTCCGCTGCACTACAAGACGCTTTCCGAATCCGCGCTCAACTTCTTGGGATACGATGGGTCCGACTTCGACAAAAAGCAAAACACCAACGGCTGCCGAGATTTGGGCGTACTGCTCACCGACCCCAAGCATAGTGTCTTAGCCCTCAACACCCCGGAAATCCAAAAACTCTACGACATGGGGTTCCGCCACTTCAAAATGCAAGGCCGAGGGCACGCCAACGCCTCCGCCATCCTCTTTGACTTACTGCGACTCGTTCTTCGCAAAGACACGCCCACGGAAAACGCCATCCACGCAATCGGCCAGCGTTTCTGGGAATCCATCTTACCACTCCGCTAAGCCATGAGCACCACACAACAACCGACAAACGAAATGATGGCAGAAAAACTCCGTGAGCTAACGGCAGATTATCTGCCGGAGGCCTCATGGACCATCGGCGGGGCCTTTCGCTTTGATGCCTCCCTGCAAGTCATCCTGACCGGATTTGCCGCGTTTCTACCCATGCGAAAACCGGCTCGCGTAGCCGGTACCATCGCCTGTGCGTGGTCATTGGATTGGTTTGTCCAGCGGCGCCCCATGGCATTGGCCGAGTATACCCAACTCTTGGAACAATATGCCAAGATGAACCTTGGAGTCATGCTCGTGTTTGACAATCCGTTCATCACCGCAGAGCAACTCAATGATACCTATACCCTTACCCTCGTGGATGAGTTGTACAAGCGCGATCGCATCCGCAAAAATGCCGTTTGCGTAGCAAGCGACCTCCTGGCAGACCACCTGCGCACCCGCCTGCCCCACCTTCCCATCATCTGCCACCCCAACCGCTTAGTGTGTGAACAAGGGCGCCGCAACGCGCAGCTCTACAACACCCTGCTGCAAAAGTACAACAGAGTATGCCTGCACCCGGCAGATGCCGTGCGCCCTGCCATCTACAGTGGTATCTCAGACCTTTCCCATGTAGAGATTATCATCAATGACCCTTGCCACCGCAACTGCCCAGTGCGCCGAGAGCACATGCGCCTGCTGGCAGAAATGCGCCGCGACCCATACAACACCTCTCTCATGGCTCAGAGAGAGAGCCTCATCACCCGCAACGGCTGCCACAAAGTTGATGCAATGGCCCTTCAACAAAAACTCAGCTGCAACCTTACCCGCGATGAAGCCAAGGCGCTCTATGCGGCCGGTGTGCGCTCCTTTATCGTGCAGGGTAACCAATTCCGCAATGAGATGACGCTCCTGTGGGATATCTTCCAGTGCATGCTGGATTATTCCCCGGAAATTGACAACAAAGCCGCTACAATTGCCACCTCACTCATGGCCCAATTCGGTGCGCCCTCCAACTCCATGCCCAGTGGCCTGCGCAAGTTTACGTTTACCAACTACGAGTGATACCAAATTTCAAATGAAAAAACGCCATATATTCACATCCGAATCCGTCGGTGAGGGGCATCCTGACAAGGTGGCCGACCTCATCTCCGACTCTATCCTCGATGCCTGCATCGCCCAGGATCCCACCAGCCGCGTAGCCTGCGAAACACTCGTAAAAGACAACCACGTCATCCTCGCCGGCGAAATCACCACCCAGGCTGTTGTAGACTACGAAGCCATCGTCCGCAAGGTGGTAGACGATATTGGCTACCGCACCGCTGCAGATGACGAGGTATTCAACACGGCCAGCATAGAGGTCACCAACTACCTCTCCACCCAGAGCCCGGACATTGCCCAAGGTGTAGATGCCTGCGCCGCCGAAGGCAAGGATGGCAGCGAGCAAGGAGCCGGCGACCAAGGCATCATGTTCGGCTATGCCGCCAACGAAACCCCCGAGCTCATGCCCGCCCCCATCATGTTTGCCCACCGCATCATGATAGAGCTGGCTCGCGTGCGCCACGCCGGGGAAGCCACCTGGCTGCGCCCGGACAGCAAGAGCCAAGTAGCCGTAGAATACGATGAAAACGGCCGCCCCGAGCGCATCGTCAACGTCGTACTCAGCACCCAGCATACAGAAGATGTGAGCATCGATACCATCCGCGACTTCTGCTCCGCCCTCATCCGCCGTGTGCTCCCGGCCGAACTCATCACCGAGCAAACAGAATTCTTCATCAACCCCACCGGGCGATTCGTCATCGGCGGCCCCCACGGCGATTCCGGCCTCACCGGCCGCAAAATTATCGTGGATACCTACGGTGGCATGGGGCGCCACGGTGGCGGTGCCTTCTCCGGCAAAGATTGCAGCAAGGTAGACCGCTCCGGTGCCTACATGTGCCGCTGGGTAGCCAAGCACATCGTGGCTGCCGGCCTGGCAGACCGCTGCGAGCTCCAAGTCTCCTACGCCATCGGCAAGGCAGACCCCACCTCCATCATGGTCGATGTGGACACCTTCGGCACTGCCGTAGTAGATGAAAGCACCATCATCGAGCGCGTCAAAAAGGCATTCTCCTTCAAACCTGCCGATATGGAAAGCGCTCTCGGCCTGCGCCGCCCCATCTTCTCCCGCACCACCAACTACGGCCACTTCACCAAGGCCGACCTCCCCTGGGAGCAGCTGGACCCCGCCCGCCTCGCCATCCTCAAAGGCGAATAAGCGCCCACACAATCATTCATTTAAAACCCGCCTTGCAAGTGGTTTGAACTTGCAAGGCGGGGATTTTTTTGCACATTGAGCAGTGCTTCAGCGCAGCACGATTTGCCCTGCGTGAGCATCGATGTGGATGGTACTTCCTTCGGGGAAGCGGCCTTCCAGAATGGCGCGGCTGAGAGGGTCCAGAATATCGTGCTGGATAGCGCGTTTGAGCGGGCGCGCACCGTAAACGGGGTCGTAGCCGTGGGTGGCCACCAGCTCGGCGGCAGCATCACTCAGCTCCATCTTAAGGCCACGAGCCGCCAGGCGTTTGTGCACACGCGCCAGCTGTATGTTGACAATACGCTTCAAATCAGCGGCTTCCAGGCGGTCGAAGATGATGATTTCATCGATTCTGTTCAGGAACTCGGGGCGGAAGTGGGCACGCAAAGCTTCCAAGGCGGCAGCGTTGCGGCGGGCCGCATCCGTCTCATTGAGAATGAATTGGCTGCCGATATTGCTGGTCATAATGAGCACGGTGTTGGTGAAATCGACGGTGCGGCCTTGGCCATCCGTCACCCGGCCATCATCCAGCACTTGCAGCAGCACATTGAATACATCCGGGTGTGCTTTCTCAATTTCATCAAAAAGCACCACGCTGTATGGGCGGCGGCGCACCGTTTCAGTAAGCTGCCCGCCCTCATCATACCCCACATAGCCTGGGGGTGCGCCAATGAGGCGGGAAACACTGTGTTTTTCCATATACTCCGACATGTCGATGCGAACCATGGCGGCCTCGTCATCGAAGAGGAATTCGGCCAAGGCTTTCGCCAGCTCCGTCTTACCCACACCGGTGGGTCCTAGGAAAATGAAGGAGCCCAGGGGACGCCCCTCATCCTGCAAGCCGGCACGGGAACGCCGCACGGCATCTGCCACGGCGCGCACGGCCTGCTGTTGGCCGATGAGGCGCTCTGCCAAGCGCTCCTCCATATGCAACAGCTTCTCGCGCTCACCCTCCGCCAAGCGGGCGGCGGGAATCCCTGTCCAGGTGGAGACCACGCGGGCAATATCTGCCTCTGAAACCTCTTCCTTGAGCAGGCCGGAGCCACTGCTTTGCAGCTCTGCCAGCGCGGCGCGAGCCTCGCGAGCGGCTTTTTCTGCAGCGGGGATTTCACCGTACAAAATCTCAGATGCGCGCGCGAGGTTTCCTTTACGCTGAGCTTGCTCGGCTTCTGTACGCAAGGCATCAATCTTTTTCTGGGCATCCCCGGCGCGGGAGACGACTTCCTTCTCGCTCTTCCACTGAGCAATCATGGCGTTCACCTTCTCTTTCACGTCTGCCAATTCGCGGGTGATTTTCTCCAGCCGCTGGCGGGAGTCCTCATCCTTCTCCTTGGCTAGTGCTTGGCGTTCCATTTCCAGCTGCATCGAGCTGCGGTTCAGCTCATCAATCTCACTGGGCATAGAGTCCAGCTCAATCTTGAGACGAGCGGCGGCTTCATCTACCAAATCCACAGCTTTATCCGGCAGGAAACGGTCAGTAATGTAACGGTTGCTCAGGGTGGCGGCAGCCACCAAAGCCCCGTCCGTAATACGCACACCGTGGTGTACCTCATAGCGCTCTTTGAGGCCACGCAAAATGGCAATGGTATCCTCTACGCTGGGTTCAGCCACATACACCGGCTGGAAGCGGCGCTCCAACGCGGCATCCTTCTCAATATACTTGCGGTATTCATCCAAGGTGGTGGCGCCGATGGTGCGCAGCTCTCCGCGTGCCAACGCAGGCTTAAGCAAGTTGGCTGCATCCATGGAGCTATCTCCCCCGGCTCCGGCACCTACCAAGGTGTGCAGCTCATCAATAAAGAGGATGATTTGCCCCGCCGAAGCTGATACCTCTTTGATGAAAGCTTTCAGGCGCTCCTCAAACTCACCGCGGTACTTTGCACCGGCCAGCATGGAGCCAATATTGAGCGAAATCAATCGCTTACCCTGCATGCTTTCCGGCACATCGCCATCCACAATGCGGCGAGCGAGCCCCTCTGCAATGGCGGTTTTACCCACACCCGGTTCACCAATGAGAACGGGGTTGTTTTTGGTGCGGCGAGAAAGAATTTGCAGCACGCGCCGGATTTCCGCATCGCGCCCAATGACCGGGTCAATCTTGCCTTGGCGGGCGCGGGCTGTCAAATCCGTGCCATATTTCTCCAAGGTTTCGTATTTCTGCTCCGGGTCTTGGTCTGTGATGCGTTGGTTACCGCGTACCTCCCGCAGGGCCTGCAGATACTTGGCTTGGGTAAGCCCACAGCTCTCCAGCACACGGCGCAGCTCATCATCTGCCGCAAAGACCCCCAGCACGAAATGCTCCACGCTCAGGTAATCATCCTTCATCTTGCTGCGCTGCTCCTCGGCGGCATTCAGCACCTTGTCCAGCGCAGGCCCAATGCCGGGGTTCCCCGCCACCGCGCCGGTCTGCCGCGGCTCGCGTTGCAATTTCTCGCGCAGAGCATCAGCCAAGCGACCTGCCTGCACCCCGGCCTTGCCCAACACAGAGGCCAGTACCCCGCCCTCCTGCTGCACCATGGCCAGCAGTACCTCTGCCGGATAAATCTGCGCGCGCCCCCCTGCCTGCGCTGCTTTCTGCGCCGCCTGCAGGGCTTCCATCATTTTGGTGGTAAGATTATTGTTCATCATGCCGTTTTGACACCCCACTTTTTTACTGCGTTCAAAAAATTATGCGAAGTTGTAGAGGGATTTTTTTCGATCCGTCACCAGCCAGAGGCATTTAAGCGCGTAAAGGCTTGACTTCCCATTTTCATCTAGTAGAGTGGGAGGTGTTAGGAGCATTTTATCAAGCCAATGAAATATCCGCTTTACATCTTTGCCCTGTTAACAATGGCTCAGCAGGTGGGCGCAGCCGTGGGAGATGAAGTAAGTGGTATTGGCACATATGTGGCAGAGGGTGTTTCTGTCAAATGGGTGTCGGGATACCTGCAGACAAGCAGAGCGAATTCCACCCGGCTTTACGATAGCAACAAGGGCGCAGAATGGACAAGTAGCAGCAAGCCGGATTCTTTGATGTGCTGGCTTCATGCTTCCTCCAACGTCATACAATACTGGCAAAGCTATTATGGAGTATTTGCCAAGCCACAGAGGGGCACGTATTATGACCCCAACACCGGTTTTATTGAGCCATATCCCCTCCCGGAGGTCTTGCCATACAAGCCACTCCCCTACGGAAGGTTAGGCACAGAAGCAACCTCCACTACGGATGAATCGCAAACCCCTGTACCGGATGGCCAACGCTTGGAAGTAGCCAGGGATATGTTCAATACTATTCCCAACCCCAACGGAAGCAGAAACAGGGGCGGCGTCTTTGCGTGGGCGGCTGAATGGTTTTTCCGAGGGGCCGATGTATGGCCCGCCGCAAACGGGCAAATCAACATTAATGCAGATGGATTTACTGTCAATACCGGTGGATATTACGCGAACTACTTCGGAACGGGTGAATTCTTTCAACAGGACCTTTCCTATACAACAGTGTACTCCGATGTACAGGACAAGGTTTCGGATGTCCACAATACAACCCACGGTTTACCATTCAAAGCGGATGATACAGCAGCGGTGAAAAACCTGCTACTCAAAGGGTTTGGTGTGGAAGACGGGGTTCAGGCACAAAACGGCATGATAACCACGCTCGGTACCACCAACTCATATACAGGCAATGGTCACGTCATCACCTGCTACGGTTTTACGACGGATGATGAGGGAAATCTTAAATCCCTCCTCGTTGCTGATAACAACGGCGATATCAACTCCACCAATTCCATGCTGGATGAGCTCTTTGTCAAAGTCAGCGAGTACACAGACAGCAACGGAGTGACCAACAAACAAATAGGACTGTACCGCAATGCGGCATTAACATCCCCTTTCAGCACGGGGGAGCAAGGTGGAGTCAACTGCATTACCTCCATCTCTTATATCAACACCCCGGACGAGCTAAAAAACATGCTGGCAGAATACAGCGATACTGCCAATGAAGCTCAAGTTTGGAACGGAGCAGCCACCGAATGGAAAGCACAGCAAGCCAATGTAGAAGAATTGCCTACCGCCTCCACCGGATGGGATATCAATGTAGATGGTGAGGCGATAGCTGAAGAAAACCGTGGCTATTACCACACCTACGCAACAGAGGGGCGGCGGGTTCTTTTTGATGACCACGCAGCGGAAGGGCAACGCAGTGTCACCATTGTGGGAAGCGTTGCCGCAAGCCATATTGACGTGGCAGCCGCGGGGTACGAATTCAAGGCCGGCACCGATGCAGAGTTACAAGCCGGTGCTTCTCTGGCCATTCGGAGCCTCGCTTCCCTGCATAGCGAGGTATCACTGAGTCTCCAAGACCTGACACTGGAAGCCGGAGCGGCACTTTCCTCCACTCATACAATCAGCGTAGACGGTGGTGTATTTCACGCAAAAGGAGCATCGGAGGCTTCTACCTACACGCTCCGTAGTGCCACAACTCCACCCGGCAGCATTGATGCCGATTTGGATTTAACCCAAGCCTCTGCCATCATATTGGAACATACGGTCAACATGAATGGAAACGGGCTGTACTTGCATGCTGATACTCCCATCACGCTCAACCTGTCCATGTTCCAAGAATCCGTGGCATGCTTTTCCGATGTTGGGGAGCTCTTCATTACCATGTCCGATGGTGTGGTGCAGACATTTGACCCCGGCACAGATTTGACCCCTTATCTCACATTTACCTACAACAACGCTCCTGTGACAGGTGCCTGCGTTACATATTCCGCAACGGGTGATATTTTCCTGAGCATACCGGAGCCATCATCTGCAGCACTGAGCGTACTGGCTCTTGCAGCGCTGGCTACGCGGCGCAGAAGACGATAAATGCATCAGAAGACAGCATCATCCGCGCCGAGGCAAAGTAAAGCAATAGCGGGGGAAAATGAGCGGCGGGGTGATGAAAGGCTCGTTGAGTTGATCCGTCCCGAAGAAGCGCACCTGCATAGCCACGGGAGGATGGGTAAAATCCTGCTGTCCGGCATAGGAAAACACAGCACCCGGCACCAAGACAGGCTCTTGGTTAAAGACTTGCCCACCCTCAATAATGCGGGTTTGCCCCGTGCTATCACGCATGGTCCATTTGCGCCCCAGCAAGCGCACCCCAGTGTTGCTCACATTGCGAAAATGAAGCTGGAACAGCAACTTGTAGAGAGGCACCGGGCGGCGCTGCAAGCTCATGCCCACACGCGCCACCGACATGTTGAGCAAGTCTCGCTCCGGGAGGTTGGTGCGGGCATCAATGCTCATAACCGGCACCCACAGCCACGGTGGAAAGTTTACCCACCGTCTGGTGCAATACATTCACTTTCTCCATGGTGGGGATTTCCCCCTCAGCCAAAATCATCTGCTGCACCAGCTGCTCCAGCAGCTCGCTCATCTGGGCTATCTGCAATTTCTTTGTTGTTTGGGGGTCGAGCCCCTGCAGCACCTCGTTAAAATACGCGGGGGCATCCGGGTAAAAAATGGTGGCAGCCTGCTGCGCATCAAACTTCTCACGAATAGCCGCGGTGGAGGCCTCCAATGCACGCACCCAGCCACCCAAAGCTATCAGATGTGCCAAATCCGGGTCTTTCAATGAGGTGAGCTCCGCATTCACATCGCTCTGGGTGGATGCCAAGTTCTTCTTAAATTGTTCCAACTGCCCTTTTTCTGCGTTTTCCAGCAGGCTGGCTGAGTGCGCATTCATCTTATCGCCCACCCCCATGGCATTGCCATAGCGTGTCAAATCCAGTGCAATGGGTTTCACATCATTCATGTGGCCACTGCGCACTGCGATAAAACCATCCGCCAGCAAATAGCCCATCTCCAAGGCCAGAGCCCCGGCATCCGTAGGAAGCTTCTCCGGACGATTGCGCAGCACATAATCTTCCGGGATGGCGGGCAATTCATCCAACTGATTGAAAATCTTGGTAATAGAAGGCGCTGTGTACACGTTGATACCCAGCTCTTGATTGGTGTGCGATTCATCCAGCATGGCATCATCACGGAACATGGCGGGCACTTCACCGGGGCGGCGGGTGGTATCCTCCTTGCCGGCAATCTCCGGGATTCCATCCTGCACCATATCGGCCACAACCTCATCTGTCTCGTCTATCGTCTGGGCGTTCACAAGGGGCATTCCCAGTGCAACAAGGGGCAACATGCTGTAAAAAAAACTCTTTCTCATAACGTTAGGTACGATAGCGAACCCATCTAGGGTGCAATTATTTTAGGCTTGACTCCGTCCATAGTTTACATTACTATCCCCGCGCGTCAAGACACATTGTGTTTTACTGACGCGAAAAGCGACAGTCCCTCAATCTGGCAGTTCTCGCGATGCCTTGCGAACTGCTACCACCCCAATCAGCTTTTTCTCATGGAAACACAGCAATACTGGTTCAATTTCTTTTGGTTGCTCGCCTACTTCCTAGTGCTGGTAGTCATGTCCGGCTACGGCTTTCACCGCTTGATGATGGTGGTGCTTTACATCAAACACCGCAAAGACATCCCCCACCCCAAGGGACAATGGGAAGAGTGGCCGCTCGTAACCGTGCAGCTACCCATGTTCAATGAAAAGTATGTGGTAGAAGGACTGCTGCGCAAGGTGACAGCTATTGATTACCCCAAGGATAAGCTGGAAATCCAGATTCTGGACGACTCTACAGACGACACATACGACCTCTGCCTGCAGCAGGTAGAATACTATCGCCAGCAAGGATTCGACATCAAGTGCCTGCACCGCACCGACCGCACCGGTTTCAAAGCCGGGGCACTAGAGGCGGCAGACGCAGTAGCAAAGGGTGAATACCTGCTCATCTTGGATGCAGACTTCCGCCCCGAACCGGATATCCTCAAAGTGACCATGCCCTACTTCACCGACCCGAACATCGCGCTGGTGCAAACCCGCTGGGGCCACATCAACCGCAACAAGAACATGCTCACCCGCCTGCAAAGCATCTTCTTGGATGGCCACTTCGCACTTGAACAAACTGTTCGCAACCGCTCCGGGCGCTTCTTCACCTTCAACGGTACCGCCGGAGTGTGGCGCAAATGCTCCATTTTCGATGCCGGCGGTTGGGAGCATGATACCATCACCGAAGACATGGACCTCTCCTACCGTGTGCAAATGAAAGGTTGGAAATTTGTCTACCTGAATGACTATGTAACCCCGGCGGAATTGCCGGAAGACATGGATGGCTTCAAAGCCCAGCAGCACCGCTGGACCAAGGGCTGCATCCAAGTATGCCAAAAGATGCTCACGGACATCTGGCGCTCCTCTGCCCCCTTCAAGGCCAAGATGGAAGCCACCACACACCTCACCTGCAACTACTCCTACTTGGCGCTCATCCTCCTGTGCTTCCTGGTCATGCCGATTTGCACCGGGCTCATCACACCTACCGGCTCATGGTCATGGCATGAGCCCAAGATGCTCCTGCTCACTTTCACCCTCTTCTTCTTTGCCACCCTCACTGTGTGTGCATTCTACATAGCTGCAGAAATAATCGTACGGCCGCGCCGCTGGTGGATGGTATTCGTACTTCTCATCCCCCTGCTGGCACTGGGTGTAGGTATGGCTGTCAACAACGCCAAGGCCGTGCTCGAAGCCGTCTTTGGGCAAAAGAGCGAATTCGTGCGCACCCCCAAGTTCGGTGAATCAAAAGAAGGCTCCCTCTCCATCGAAAAACGCGCCCAAGGCTACAAAGCCATCAAATCCGTCATCGTCCCGATGCTGGAACTCTGCTTCGGCGTCTTCTTCTTGGCGATTGAGATTTTCAACCTCCAATACGGTTTATCCGGAAGGCCCGGTCACTGGGGCGGATTACTCAACTTCATCCTCATGTCACCCTTCCTTGGCTTTTTCTACACAGGTATCAGCTCCCTCTGCCGCGTATTGGATGGCGTGATACAACGCCGCAGCAAAGTGGCATAACCCCAACCAACGCACTACCTACCCCCCTCCCCCAACGCTCTCGCCCAACAAGCAACCCTTTTTCAAACACTTGAATACCCACAAAACAGCTATCAATCCGAGTATACTTTTACTTACTTTCTTGTGCGGGCTCTTGGCTCTGCTCCAAGTCTCCTGCCGCTCAGCCCGGCAACAATATGTTTCCGGCCCGGATTTACCCCCGCGTGCAGTGGTGAAAGATGGCGTAGCCATCACGCTGCGAGACCAGAAACTCACCGTCTTCCGGGGCGGCAAAAAAGTAAAAGACTATAGAATCAGCTCATCCAAATTCGGCATCGGCACCACCAACGGTAGCCATCGCACCCCGCTCGGCATCCACGCCGTCACCAAGAAAGTGGGAGATGGCCAGCCGGAAGGCATGGTATTCAAAGCCTGCCGCCCCACCGGCGAAGTAGTACCCGTTGATGCCAAAGGCCGAGACCCCATCGTCACCCGCGTCATCCAAATCGCCGGGCTGGAAGGCTTCAACAAAAATTCCCACAGTCGGCGCATCTACATCCACGGCACCCCGGAGGAGCGCAAAATAGGCCGCCCTGCATCCTATGGCTGCATCCGCATGCGCAGCTGCGACGTGATGGATTTATACCCCCGCGTGTACCGAGGCATGCCGGTAGCCATCGAGAGCTGTTCTCAGGCCACCTACCTCAAAGCTGAAAAAAGCACCACATCCCCCACCATCTCCATTCCCAAGGAAATTGTTGCCAAGCTGCCAACAGATGATGTAAGCTTCCGGCCCACCAAGAGCAAATTCAAAAGACGCAGCCATGGGCGCTATGGGCGTACCCGATTGGCCAAACGCAGCAAGAGCGGCTACTCCCGCTACAAAGGAAAAACCAAGAAACGCATGGCCTCTGTGCGCCGCAAACGCCGCAGATAAAACGCCCACACCCACCACTCTTTTTCAACAAGCTCGCCATGCAACATGGCGAGCTTGCCCGTTTTTTGGGTAGTTCCACACACGCCAATTGCGTCAGTTCAAGGATTTCAGCTTGCATATACGTGCGCAAACGTGCAGGATAATGAGTATGTTCAAGAACACATTTCTCGTGGCAGCTTTGGCTGCCCTGGTAGCCCCCGCCTTTGCCGCTGAATGGATGAGCGACTTTGATGCCGCCAAAACAAAAGCAGCAAAAGAGAATAAAGCCATTTTGGCAGATTTCACCGGTTCCGACTGGTGCGGTTGGTGCATTCGACTCCGCCAAGCCGTGCTTGATACCCCCGCTTTTGAAGCCTACGCCAAGGATAAATTCGTGCTGGCAGAAATTGACATTCCCCAAGCCCCCAAACTCCCCCCGGAGCAAATGGAAAAGAACCGTCTTCTCTGTGAACAATACAATGTACAAAGCTTCCCCACCGTGCTGGTGATGAATGCAGAAGGCCAAGTCATGGGTGGTTTCTCCGGTGGCGAAACATCCCTACAAGCCGTGCAAGCCCCCCTGGACAAAGGACTGGAAAACATCAAGCTCGCCCAGCTTGCCGCCACTCAACAAGGGGAGGAAAAACTTCAAACCCTCGTCAAAATCTACAACAACTTCCCCCAATCCCTTAAAGAACATGCCGGCAGCATACGCGATACCATCTTGGCTCTGGATGCCAATGATGCACACGGCCTCAAATCAGCCCTACTTGCAGAGCAGCAAAAAGAACAATTCAAAAAGGAGCTGGCCACCGCCCAAAACCAAGAGCAAGCCTTAGCCATGCTCGAACGCATGAAAGGCGAAGTCCTGCCTGCCAACCGCACAGAGCTTCTCATGCAGCTCTTCACCCTCAAGATTGAATGCGCCAACACAGTGGATGATTTGCTTGCAGCCAAGGCTATCCTCTTGGAAGCCGCAGAAACCATGCCGGACCGCAAAGCTGCCATCCAAGCCGCAGCTGAAAAGCAATTTGCTGACCCCGCGGCTCTCTTGGAAAAACTCAAAGCCCACCGCAACCAAGCCAAGTAAGTTTTCTCCAAGCTTATCATACCTAAAAAAGCACCGCTGCACTCATGCGCAGCGGTGCTTTTTTACATTCTATCGCTCCGGTAAAACTCATTTAGGCCAGCCCACCGTCTGGTGTACATAAACCTTCTCCCCCTCCGGCAACTTCAACCCCTTCGCCAACCCGGCCTTATC
Source organism: Akkermansia sp. (assembly GCA_017398355.1). GTDB lineage: Bacteria > Verrucomicrobiota > Verrucomicrobiia > Verrucomicrobiales > Akkermansiaceae > Akkermansia. The sequence goes on from JAFQGD010000022.1 coordinate 47,246, forward strand.
AATCATCCCTCGAATCACCGTTGACATCCCACGAGAAGTTGCATACAAATACACATTCTGATAGGCGGAGCCCGCATGCATCGGCCCTGCGTAGTCATCCTTCGCGGCATACACCAAATGTACCGGCGCATCCTTCACAAACTCCTGCCTCTCACACAACGGTATCAAATTCTCCTCGCTCACCCGCACCAGCGTGTGCGCCGCACCATCATATTTCCACGCCCCCTGCGCCGTGAGCACATACACGCTCAAATTCTGCAAATTGCGAGAGGTCGGTATCGTGCGCTTCCCTTCCCCCTTCATCCCCCATGCCACCCACAATATCTCTCCAAGTGTCTGCTCATCCACTGCCTTTTGCGGATCATACGAACGTGATGACGCTCGCTGGCTTATCGCATCCATCAGCGGCATACCACCCGTCACCACCGGCTTCGGCAGCGCCTTTACCCCCTCTGCTGCACTCAATGGCATCGCCACCGCAGCCAGAGCCAACATCATTATCCATATGCTTGTTTTCATCCTCCTCTTTCTAGCAAAATCTCCTTCCCATGTCAACGGTTTATGCCACCTCTTACCCTCATTAATCCGCCCCTACCCACTTTATCGCACAAAAAATACGCAAAATGTTGCTTTTCTCATCACTTTTCTCTTGCCAAATGCCTCATCTCCGTGTATACTCCTGCCGTCCTCTCCGGACAAACACCACACAACGGGGTATTAGCTCAGCTGGTAGAGCACTTCAATGGCATTGAAGGGGTCAGCGGTTCGAGTCCGCTATGCTCCACTTAATCCAAGAAACCGAATCAGAAAACAATCTGGTTCGGTTTTTGCTTTGCATTGATTTTCAATAGCTACGCAAGCGTAGGCATTGCTCGCTTGGATGCCCCGCCACCGCCCTGCCGGGCGCAAAACGGCTCCAAAAGACCAAAAAGCCTAAGCATGCCTAAGCCCGTTTTGCTAAGCACGAATGCCTTTTAGGGTCACTAAAGATGCTTCGAATCTATAATCTGTTGATTCTGTGAGCTTAGGCAGTTTTGAGGCAATGGAGTCATATCGGCAAGTTAAGATGTTTCGAACCGATAAACTACACAGAATCAGGCGTTTAAGGTGCATTTTTCACCGAGTAGCAACCTAAAAAGAAACATCGCTTGCAAGGGGATGAAAAGACACTTGCAAGCGATGGACGGATGCCGGGAATCATTCTTGTCCTGCATTGGGCTCGTCCTAGGCTTGCATGTGGTGTTCTGTGCGTTATTTCCCCGCCCAATGCAGAGAGCTGTGGTGGCAAGGGGGCTGGGGAAGAGAGGCATGGTGAGCACGGAATTTTATTTTTTCGAGGGTAGAGCGCGTTCGATAATGCCTATGAGTTCCCGGCTCAGTTCGGAGGTGGGCAAGGTGTAGAGGCAGCCTGTATGGCCTATTCCCGTGCGGTCCGGGCTGGTGATACGCTCGGCCCTCAGACTCAGCTTTACGCCTTCGCCGAAATCCAGATTCAGACAATACAGGCGGCGGCTCGAGTGCCGTATCGTAACGCGCACGGGAGCAAACTCCGGATTGGCCTGTAGCTGACTGATAATGTACCGCAGGCGCGGGATATCTTCCGCTTTTACAGTATAGCGGGGGGCGTCCTGCTCGAATCCGTATACCTCAACTTCGGCTTGCATGCTATCCAAACGAGCTTTACATCTTGCTAGAGTTTCCCGGGCTCGCTCTATATGCCTGAGCCTTACCCCCTCGTGAGTAGATCTCCCTCGGCTTGCCAGATGCGCTGCTCGTTCCGTCTCTGCGTTACAACAGCTCACGCAAGCCCCCACCGCCGCAAGGCAGATGGCTGTGGTGGCGAGGATTTTACGGATGGTGGGCATGGTCATCATCGATTGTCTGACTTTTATGTGTTATTTAATCCTTATAGTAATGGCGATACATAAAATGGGGGAAGTGTTGCTTGTGCCACCGTTGCGTCTCCGCTTGTGTCAGACGGGATTCCGGTCGTGATTCAACCGCTTGCACCAATGCATCAAAGCGTTTCGCTGCCGATTCCGGGATGTATGTATGAGTGAGATGCTTCACCTTACTCAAGGCAAATAGTAACCGAGACTTTTGTCCTTTCGGAAAAATGTAAAACTTCGGGGAACCTCCGCATATCTGCAAATCATACATAGGGGTATCTGGTTCTGTTTCCGCCTCTATGGCGAGCAATTCCCGGCATTCTTGTTCATTCAATCGAAGAACCGGCGGTGGTTCGGCAGATGGCGGAAAGTCATCTGAGTATGTAAGGTAACATTCCGGCACTGTGTTCTCCGCAGCTATGGCTTGCGGGGTGGAGCAAGAACTCAGTCCTACTGCCGCAAGGCACAGGGCTGTGGATGCAAGGATTTTGTGGAAAATTGTCTTCATTAATATCTATCTCCTTCTACATATAATAATACTTCCCGGCAGCGAATCCGCAATAAAAAATTGCAGAAAATGCAGATTTTCTAATAAATAGACGCTCGCGGCGGGTATTTTGTTGCGCGTTTCATGCAATTTTGTTGCCGGTGGCGCAAAAATAGGGCAAAAAGCCGAGGATTTGCTCGAAGTGGAGCCCTTGGTCTGCCGGGTGCAGGTCATGGTCTTGCGGGTGGTGTTTTGTGCGTTTTAGCGGGTGATTTTCTCCATGAACATCTGCTTGAACTGAGCTTGCCTCCTTGCTCCGCTGGCAATCATGAAGAGCCCTGCCCCCTTGCTATGGTACTCCCACAGCTGCCCGATGGTGTCCTTTTCTGCCGTGTCTGCGTTCGTGATAAGATGCTCGCCCTTGTACTCCACGACAAGGATTCGCCCATCCGTGAGCTTCGCTATAAAGTCAGGATAGAATCGGTCGCTCGCTGTTGGCAGGTGGAACGATGACGGATGCCCCGCTTTGTTGCGAATCCAATACTGTACCTCCGGCAAAGCATCCAACATTTTTGCGCACTCAAATTCTTCGCCGTCCTCGGTACCATCAAAGCGTGGCACTTTAGGCAGGAAGTGCTTTTTGAATACAAAGGAGCCATTATATGCCAAATCGTCATCATACATGCCTTCGCGGAACTCGAATCCCTGTTCAAAATCGACTTCTACTCTGGAGGTCTGTCCGAAAAGGCTCAACTGGTACGCCGTCTTCTTCATCTTCTGACGCGCCCGGCTGATTTCGAAGTTCAGGCGATTGGCGAGGGAATACTTCGCCATCATGAGTCTTGCAATACTCAGCCCGTAGTTGACTACCAACCTATGCACGACCGCCGACAA
>JAFQGD010000023.1 GCA_017398355.1 Akkermansia sp.
CTGCATGGATAACGCATGGCTGCGAGCAGAGGGATATATCTCGTTTTATCAACTCCTCAAACGCTGATTGGAAACCGCCGTATGCCATAAATGGCACGTACGGTGGTGTGAGAGGGGGACGAAAGTCCCCCTACTCAATTCTACTGAACAAGAGATAAACGCCGATTGTGGCTCGTGTTCACAAAGGATGACAGATAGCATGTCGCAGCTCGAACTTCCCCATGATTGACAACAAGTGCTTCCCGTGCTATCATGGCGCACCTTTCAACGCTTTCCTCATATGACATTTTACGAAGAACTCGAATGGCGTGGCCTGATTAACCAAATCTCCAGCCCGGATTTGATTGAGAAACTCAACAAAGGTGGGTTGACTTTCTATATCGGCACTGATCCTACAGCAGATAGCTTGCACTTGGGTCATTATTCGAGCTTCCTCATCACGCGTCGCTTGCAGCGTGCCGGCCATACCCCCATTTTGCTCGTGGGGTTGGCAACCGGGCTTATTGGCGACCCCCGCGGCACCGTAGAGCGCGAGCTGAAGCAAAAAGAGGAGGTCTTCCGCAATTTTGAGGCTCTCAAAGCTCAAGTGGAGCGTATTTTCGGATTTGAAGTCGTGAATAACTACGACTGGATTAACGGAATGAACGTCATTGACTTCTTCCGCGACTACGGTAAATACATCAACGTGGGCTACATGCTGACAAAAGACCATGTGCGCCGCCAGATGGAAAGTGGCATTTCCTATGCAGAGTTCTCCTACATGCTTATCCAAGCCATCGATTTCAAACACCTCCATGAAACACGAGGCGTTGATTTGCAGGTAGCCGGCAGCGACCAGTGGGGCAATATCACCACCGGTATTGAGCTGATTCGCAAGACGACCGGCGATGAGGTGTACGCTCTTACCATGCCGTTGGTCACGGATTCTCAAGGCAACAAGTTTGGTAAGAGTGAGGGCAACGCCCTTTGGCTGGATAAGAACAAAACATCCCCCTATGAGCTGTACCAATTCCTCATCAATGCCGAAGATTCGCAGGTTATCACTTACCTCAAGCGTCTCACCTTCCTGACTCCGGATGAGATTAACGCCATTGAAGCCGAACACTTGCAGCACCCGGAACTTCGCGTGGCTCAGAAAGCATTGGCCCGAGAAATTGTTTCGGATCTGCATGGTGCCGATGAGTTTGAAAAGGCTGTCGACATCAGCCAAAAGCTTTTTGCCGGAGATTTCAAGAGCCTGAGTTTGCGTGATATTAAGGCCGGTATGCGCAATGTGCCGCACGTGAAGCTTACTTCCGGTTTGCTGCCGGACGTACTCGTTTTCTCCGGTGTGTGCAGCTCCAAGCGTGAAGCTCGCGAGTTTATTGGTAATGGTGCTATTTCTCTCAATGGTGAGGTGGTGAAAGATTTGGGATACAACGTGACCCCCGATATGGCTATTGAAGGCTCGGTTCTCATTATCCGCCGTGGAAAGAAGAAATTCTACATGGGTGAGTTCTGATGCTGTGCAGTTGGGTTAGGACCGCTGTAATAGGCTCGCTCGTCATGCTCCCCGCCGGCGCAGGGGATTGCGCCCTGCCGGAACACAGAGGCGCATGGCAGGCAGCTTTCTTGTCCGAATCTCCCTACGAGGAATTATGGGAGGCCGGTATTATGTTGCCTCCGACGCGAGCCGATGTGCAAAAACTCTCGGCTGTAGAATTTTTGCGCCGGCAATCTGCCATCAAGCGGGTGCTGCTTGCGCGAAATGTGCGCACTTATGCAGAGCATAAACGCTTGTCGGATGAGAATTTGCTGGCATCCGCCCAGTTGGCAGATGAATTAAAAGCCCCCCGTGAACTAGCCCATTATTTTCGGATGTTAGCATCTGATACCTTGGGCAACCGTCGGCGCTACATGGTGTTGTCTGCGCTGGAGGCTTTGCTCAATGCCTACTTGGTGGATGAGCTGCAAATCCGCTATTTTGTTGAGCTTTCTGCTCTTTCGGAACAAGATTTGGCCACCCTGTGGGATTGGTTGCCCTTGGCCTCATGTTTCAACATGGTGTCTGTACAAAAGCGACAAAAAAGCGAAGTTGAGGCCGATTACCATCTCTTGAAGCAAGTCTATTCTCGGCTTCACTCCATCTATGCTTCTGTGAAGGATCATGAAAGTGCCAATGCAGCTGCTGCTCAGGCTCTGGAGTCTCTTGTCCTGCATGAATCCACGGCGTATACGCGCCTCTATGCTTCTCCGGAACTCAAAGAGAGCTTGCCCCCTCATCTTGTCCACGCATTGATTTTACCCGCGACATCTCTGCAAAAAGAACGCATCCGCTTGCGTGAAAATGACTATTTTGGTTCCCTTCGCCTGCGCTTGCTTGATTTGCTCTTGGGGTGATTTGATGACTCCTGCGTACATTTGTTGTGTCATCCCTTCTTCCACTCTTGCCTTTTTGTATAGATAGTGTTACAATGCGCGCGCGATTTGTCACATTTCTCAAACCCTGAATACTATGGATATTACCATCAACAAAACAAGTGATTGCCAGGCAACGCTTAACGCCGTAGTGCCCGCCGCTGAGGCGGCTTCCGTCAAGGACGGTATCGTTTCTGCCTACGTCAAGAATGCTCGCATTGCCGGTTTCCGTCCGGGCAAGGCTCCCAAAAACGTCGTAGCCAAGCGCTATGCCGAGGCTATCAAGGATGAGTTTGATTACAGCATCAAGTCCGACATCCAAGAGAAGGCTCTCAACGATAATCCTGAACTCAAGGTGCTTGATTTTGGTACCCCCGAGCTTACTGAGCAGGAGGACGGCTCCCTCACCCTTACGGCTACTCTCACCATTGTTCCTGAATTTGAGCTTCCCGAATACAAGGGTATTGAGGTGACTGTACCCTCTACCGATGTATCTGATGATGAAGTGCAGGAGACGCTGCAGAAGTACGCAGAATCTTCCGCTACCCACGAAGTGGTGGAACGCGCTTCTGCCGAGGGTGATATCGTGGTGATTGATTTCAAGACCACGGTTGAAGGCAAGCCCACAGCTGAGTTCTGTGGCAAGTCTGTTGGTTTCTTGGAAGGCCGCGAGGGACACTGGGTCTCCCTTACGGAGGACCGCTTCATCCCCGAGCTGCCCGCCGGCCTCATCGGCGTGTCTGCCGGTGAAAGCAAGGATATTGTAGCCACCATGAAGGAAGACTTCCCCATTTCTGATCTTTGTGGCAAGGAAGTCACCTTCTCCTGCACGGTGAAGGAAGTGCGCGAGAAGCGCGTGCCTGAGATTTCTCCCGACCTCTTTGCCGGAGCTCTTCCCGGCAAATCTATGGATGAGATTAAGGAAATGGTGCGCGATAACATGAAAGCTTCCAAGGAGCGCAGCAACGATGAAGCCAAGGCTGACCAGATTTCCGAGAAGTTGGCAGATCAGCTCTCATTTGCTCTGCCTGCTGATTTGGTTGAGCGCGAAAATGAAAACACCGTGCAGCGCAAGGTATATGCTGCCATCCAAGCCGGTAACTACGAAATTACCAAGGACATGGATGCACTCCGCGAGGAAGCTAAGGCTGAAACGGAGCGTAACCTGCGCGTTTACTTTGCTCTGCAAGAGATTGCTCGCCGTGAAGCCATTGATGCTACCAACAACGAAATGCTGGAGACCATCTCCAATATGGCTGAGCAGGCCCGCGAGAAGAACATCAAGAGTTATATTCGCAAGCTGCAACGCGAAAATCGCATGACCGGTATTCGCTTGTCCATCATCACCTCCAAGGTGCTCGACCTCTTGGCTCGCAATGCCAAGGTCACAGTGGAAGAGAAGTAAGAGTCAAATCCTAGCTTATTTAAGGGCTACCACCGCTTTTTGCTGTGGTAGCCTTTCTGCGTATAGATGCGACCATAAAAAACGGTTGTCTCATGGGTGAGACAACCGGTGAAGATGAACTGTAGCAATTGAGGCTTACTTGTCAATAGTGTGCTTGCGCCATTCCAGCACAATGCTGCCATAGCCGGATGCAACAATCTTGCCCTCTTTATTCACAATAACGGCACCGGGAATGCCGCGGGGAGGTTGGTTGCCGGGAAGCTTGATTACCGCTGAATCCCCTTGCCAAGTAGCGGGAAATTGGGCCTTATACTTCTCAACATAAGCCTTTACCGCATCCATGTTTCTGTCTGCCCCCAAGAGAATAAGCTCCACCTTGCCACTCTTTTGGATAGCAGGGTATTCCTCCACAATGGAGGGCATGAGCTTGCGACAGGGCGGGCACCAGCTTGCGGAATACAGGTAGATGTAATAATCCGCGTTCGTGTTGGGCTTTTGTGCTACATACTGAATACCCTCAAGGGCTTTACCTACAGTGCTTGCAGCATCCTTGTTTTCCTGCTGGCATGTGCCATCCGTGGCAAATTGCTTCAGGGCAGAATCCGCAGAAGTGACGAGCGAATCAAAGGAAGACTGAGCCGTGGCACTTCCTGAGGTGAGAAGGGCTGCTGCAAAAAGATGAAAAATGAGTGTTTTCATGATACGGATGCATTGTAGGAAAAATGAGCTGCGTTGTAAAGAGAGAATTGCTGCCGGAGCAAGATTACCTGAAAGAAAAACGATGGATTAGCCCCAATTAGGCTAGGCATCCGGGGCAATTGCGCACATAGTGCCGGGGGGATATTTCTATGAGCTCCGGGGTCGTTTCACTCAGGCAACGATGCGCTTGTCCTAAGGTATTGCGTGGGCGGAAAGCACAACCGCGCACAGGCTCTCTCAGGGTGGGGGGGAGCCCGGGAATGGTGCAGAGGGGTTCGCCTTTGTTCTTGTGCGCGGGGATAGAGGCCATGAGCGCTCGCGTATAAGCATGGAGCGGGTGGGTCAATAATTCGCTGGCTGGGGCGCTTTCCACGATACTACCGGCATACATGACTTGGATGCGGTGTGCATACTCCTTGACCACGCCTAAATCATGCGTGATGAGGATGATAGCCGTCCCCAATTCCTGTTGGCGGGCTCTCAGTAAATCAAGCACTTGCTTTTGCACCGTCACATCCAATGCAGTGGTCGGTTCATCAGCAATGAGGATTTGGGGGCGTGTGATGAGTGCCATGGCTATCATGACGCGCTGCCGCATGCCGCCGGAAAATTCGTGAGGGTAGGCGCGTGCTCGGTCGGCTGCATGCGGGATGCCGGTGCGTGCCAATTCTTCCACGGCCAATGCGCGTGCTTCTTTCCAGCTCAAACCTTGGTGCAGCACGAGAGGCTCCGCTACTTGGTCTCCTATCGTCATGCAGGGGTTGAGGCAGGTCATCGGGTCCTGAAAAATCATCGAGATACGCTTGCCCCGTAGTGCTTGCTTCTCTTTTTCTGGCAGGTGAAGCAGGTTGCGGCCGTCCAGCAACGCTTCTGATTGAGGGTGGATACGCGCCGGTGGCTCCGGTAACAAGCCCATGATGGCAGAGCAGGTGACGGATTTGCCGGAGCCGGATTCACCCACGATGCCGAGAGTCTCACCGGCCTGCAGGTCGAAGCTTACATCGTTGACCGCGTAGTTGACACCTGCGCGGGTATGAAACTCGATGCTGAGATGGCGGATGCGGAGCAGGGGGGGGCTCATGAGGATAACGTTTTAGTGAAGTTTGACGGCAAAAGGAATCTGGGCAGGCGAGGAGAGCCCCATGTTGAGTTCTCGCACGAGGAAGCGCAAAAGGAGCAGGGATGCAGCTGCATCGTACAGCGCATCATGCCAGGTCTTCCCCGGTACAAGCGCTTGGATTTCCGGTTCCAAGCAGCAAAGACGGCAAATGCTCCCCAAAGAGTAGTCATCCTGCCCCGGTATGGCTTTGCGAGCCAGCGCAAGCGTATCCAACCACGGGGAAAATCCATGCCCGGGGAAGGTACTCAGGAAGCGCATTTCCGTGGCGGGGTTGTGACCCACCACCATGCTGCCACTGAGCAGCCGCTTAATTTCCGGCCACAGGGCAGAAAAAACGGGCGCGTGCTGCAACACTTCATTAGTAATACCGTGTACTTTTGCCGCACTCCAGCGTACAGGCCGATCACAAGCGATGTAGGAACAGAAGCATTCCGGCTGTTCGCTGAATAGGGATGCCACCCGCACAATGCCTATTTGCACCGGGCAATCTGTCTCACCCGGTGCAGCCCCGGCCGATTCAAAATCAATGGCGGCGCAGGGAATTTGCCCCATGGGCGTCTGCATCAACCCTTCACCCATGAGCGCGCTTGTTTCATATCTGCGCAAAGCGCTTCGTAGTCGCAAGTCAGGAATTCACCATCTCTGTACAGTTCTTTGCCATCCACAACGGTGAGGCGGTTTTCTAACCCGGTGGCGGCATACACAATGTTCGAGATGATGTTGTGTACCGGTTGCATATTGGGGGTAGTTAAATCCAGCGCAATAAAATCGGCTCGCATGCCGGGTTCCAATGTGCCGATCAGTGGCTCATGCAATGCATCGGATCCACCGCGCGTGGCCATATCCAACGCCAGCTGCGCAGGGCTTGCTGTGGGGGAGAGGGTATTTACTTTGTGCAGCAGGCTGGTCATGTACATCTCGCGCAGCATGTTTTGTGCATTGTTGCTGGCCGGGCCATCCGTCCCGAGCCCCAAGCCTATGTTACGCTCTGCTATGGCCGGTATGGGGGCTACGCCACTGGCCAATTTCATGTTGGATGCCGGGTTATGCACCACGGCGCATCGGTTCTCTGCCAACATGTCCAGCTCTTCCTCGTTGGCATGCACCACGTGGAAAAAGGTACTGTCCGGCTGCAGCAAGCCCATGCTTTCACAGTATGCAATGGGGCGCTTTCCAAAGCGCTGTAGGCATGTTTCCGTTTCGTTTTCCGTTTCTGCCAAATGCATGCCGAAGAGAGCTCCTGTCTCATCTGCCAAGGCTCGGCATTCTTGCAATAATTCCGGCGTTGTGGTGTAGGGAGCATGCGGTAGTACCGCCATGCGGATGCGTGGGTGATCCTTCCATTCCTCTGCATAGCGGCGTACGCGGGCCATGTAGCCCTTCTTATCCTGCGCTGAGAGAGAGGGGAAAAATTGTGTAACGCTTTCTCCCAGAACCGCGCGCATGCCTATGGCATCTGCTGCGCGGAATACGCTGTCCTCCAGCATGTACATATCGTAGCATGCTGTGGTGCCGGTTCGCAGCATTTCTGCCATGCTGAAGCGTGCCCCCAGCTCCACCAGTTGGGGGGTGAGCTTGGCTTCCTGCGGGAAAATGTCCTTCGTGAGCCAATCCATTAGCGCTTTATCATCCGAGTAACCGCGCAGTAGGCTCATGGGCACATGCGTGTGGGCATTGATGAGCCCCGGCATGATGACGGCTTCCCCCAAATGAACGCGCCGCGCATCGGGATAAAGGATTTCAAGCATATCGGCATGTCCCACACAGAGAATGCTGTTTCCACTTACTGCTACTGCGCCACCACGAATGATATCGCGCCCATCGTTTTGGGTCACAACATAGTCTGCTGTGTAGAGCGCATCACACTTGTTTTCCATGAAATGCATAGCCGGAGAAATGTTCGTTTTTTACCAAAAGAAAATGGCGCACAGAAGGATGGCGCAGCCATACACAAGGCCAATCCAAGCACCCACATCGTACACCTTCGGGTGCTTGCAGAGCCAAGCTGCCCAGTCCCGGAAAAGGTATGGCTTGGCTACCCAGAACATGGCAATGGTAAGCACCGGATACCACCAAAGGGGGATGAGAAGTCGCGTGACGGGTTCTTTGAGGAATGCTGCGCTAAGTGGCACAATCGCCATGAGCAACAGGAACATTCCCAGCGCACGGGGAAGAAGATTTTCTTTGCACATGCTGCTCATGATAAACCAGATAATCGGGCACAGTATGAGCAAAATGCCCCGCATGTTGTTGAATTCAAACAAATCCATGCGCAGCGGATTCCATGTGGCATCGAACAACAGCAGCGCTACCCATATAAAGTCGATTCCCAATAAAATTTGCCCCGCTTTAGTAGCCGTGTGGGCTCGCGATATCATCTGCATACACCACGCTTTTTGCATGATGGCCACTAAATGAAGCACAATGAGTACCACCCCCATGGCAATGCCTGCGACCGGGAGAGAAAGCTTCTCGTATGCGTGTATGACTTGCTCGTACATGTTTGTCTTTCATCCTACTCATTTCTTCTCCCGGATGCAAGCGCAAATCAGGACAGCGAAAAAGCAGACCTTATAAAATGCAGTATTACAGCTCAAAAGCAGGATTTCACGGCCGGGGTAGCGTAATCTACTGCCGATTTGCCACTGCTGTCACGCATATTTTTATCGGCACCGGCTTGCAGAAGTTGACGCACGACCTGTATGTGGCCTTTTTGCGCCGCTAAAATAAGAGCTGTTGTATTGGATTTGTTAGTGGCATTCACTAGGGCCCCTCCGGCAATTAATTCTGTTACAACCTCGTGGTGTCCGTTCATGGCGGCAAGCATAAGAGCGGTTGTGCCGTAGCGAGAATTGGCTGCATTCGGGTTGGCTCCTGCTTTTATCAGCAGGCGGGTAGAGGTGGAGCGGTCTTTGGCTGCCGCCAGCATGAGTGGGGTCATATCCGCCTCATCGCGGGCTTCCAGATGTTGTTTTTGCCCCAGCGCAGCTTGCACTTCCGAGGGTTTGCCTGCCAGCACTGCTGCGTGCAGGGGCGTACTCATCCCGTGTGTGGGGGGAGCCGGTGCAGGCTCCGGTTCGTATGCTGATTCTTCGTAGTCTGCCGATGTTGTGCGAGAGACGATGATTTTTTGACCACAAAGGAAAACATCTTCGCTTTCTACAGCAACAAGGCTGATATTTTGCTTCCCGCCTGTGAGTTTGCGGACTTGTGAGGCAACAGCATTTTGCAATTCTCCCAGTGTGGTTAATCCGTCTTTGTTGTAATCTGCTCTGCCATCTAGGTTATCGCACAGGGAGGCACAGAAGACCCCATTTTGCCATTCTATGGATTCAAGCGCATATTCAGCACCTGCCGCTCCGGCTATGATGTTGATGCCACGGTAGGTATCACCTAGGGAGAACATGTCTTCAATATATCGCTTCGTTTGTGTAGTTGAGAGCGTTATGTTAGATTTTCGCACTTTCATGCCGCGGTTTTGAATAGCTCGCACACCATGGGGTAGCTGCACTCCATTGGCGGCAAGCTGTTCTTCGCCTGCCTCCCCCAGTTGCCCGGAATGGCAAGTATCCATCAGCAATATCCTCTTGCGGGGGGCTGCCTGTTGCAGACACGATACTAGAGCTTCAAGTGAAATGCCTGTTTCTGCTATGTTTTCTGTATCAAAATGATGTGGTGCGTAGTAATAGTCCAGCTTGTCGTCCAGCATGCCATGGCCGGCTATGTAGAGCACAACTCGGTCGTGTATCGAGGCTGCGGCTAAAAATGCTTTCACTTTTTCCAAAACGGCATGGTTGCTGACTTCCTTATCGGTGAGGGTGAGCGTTCGCACGCGTCCATTACCGTGTTTTTGGAAACAAGCCGCAATATCTCTCGCGTCTTTGGCTGCGTATTGCAAATCCAATGAATCATCCGCGTAATCTGATACACCCAGCGCCACCACATAGAGCTCGCTTTCGTATTTACCGGAGTGAATCACGCGGAATCGTTCCGTATTACCAGAAATCCCCATGGAGTCAATAGGTGTGATTTCTATCCAATTTTGACCGATTGCAAGCGGAACCCCTACGGTGATTGTACTTTCTTGCCCTGCCGGTACCAACAGGTCGTTTTCCCAAGTTTGGGGGATTTTTACACCGTCTGCCCGCACATGCAATGCTGTGATGGCTTTGCGATTGGCCTTGAGTGTGACATTAAACGTAGTTGTTTCTGCAGTTTCGTTTAACTTCGGCATGGCTACCTCAGCTATCGGGAAATCTTGCAATGCCGGTTCATGGGCCAAGGCGGATTCATCGTAGCCTAATTTTCTCAACCAACGTTTGGTTGTAGCTTGCAGAGCCGCAATGTCATCCGGGTTGCCTCCCAGAGCTTGCAGAACTTCAGCGGGTCGATTCCGCCAGGGTGCCAGTGCCTGCATACTCAACACATGCTCATCTTGTGCAAATTCCAGCATCTTTTCGCAGCCCGGGGAGCCGGCATATTGCCCATTGGGTAATACGATAGCATAGTCACCTCTGTGGCTGATGAACATGTCTGCCACTTTTTCGGTGTCCCATTTATCATCTAGCTTCAACAACTCATAGCGCAGGGAATCAAGAGGCTGGGCCAGTATACGCAGTTCGGGGACAAAGAAAGCTCGGCGCTTATCCGGCATGGCGCAAGGCCATTCTTTTACCGTCTCCCATGTTTTGGTCGCGAGGTTGATGCTATAGATGGCTGTGCTGTTAAGGGTGTTGACCAATACGCGTACCGTGTCATCTTTCTCTTCTATATACAAGGGTAGGGCGTGTGGCCACTTTTCCTTACTCTCGGATTCTTCTTTCAATGTGTATTTTTGCGGAGCAATAAGTTTACCATCCTCTGATGCCAGGAAACATTCGTCGCCTCGGTGAATCGCCATCACCCAAGGACCCCAGCTTGCGAGAGCTTCTTCTTTCTGTGATGCCCAGTCCGACATGAAGCTGATGGACACATTCTCCGATGCAATGGGCAACCCGGAACACCGAAGTTGCTCAATCCCTCTATTGTTGGGCGCTATCCGGATGGGCGCTTGGTTGGTAAGCCTATGCGTTTCTTTCGGGCAAAGGGTAGCCAGCATTGGCGCTTGCCTCTCTGCAAGTTGAGGTACAGTTTGCAACTTAACCCATGCGGGAGAAACTTTTGCCGTTCCCGGTTCAGGTTTAGTTTTATGTATGCTTAGCCGCAAAAAATCAATGGTGAAAGCTGTATCATTCGTCGTCGTGCATGTTACAAAATGCCCATGTCCTTTTGCATAGAAGTCGGAGTCAATTCGTACAAATTCTGAGGCCCAACCGGCCGAAGCGTTCGACCATACTTTGGGTTCCTTCAGCCCCAGAAGTTCTGCTCCGGACAGCTCCCACCCTTTTGCATCTGATTCATGAAGCACGTTCATGCTGACAAATTCATTATCAGTGGGGAACTCGGCTAATGTATCATCCATTCCTACGCGGGCACAAATTACAGAACGTACATCGCCGTTTCTGGGGTTAATCAATAACTGTTCGCTCATATATTCAGCAGGGTAATTACCCAAGAACGGAATGTATACAGATTCAATTTCATCGTTCACTTCGTGCATCCAGTAATATCCGTCTTTGCTGTACTCGGGAGAGAATAATGAGTTATTCCATCGGTTGATAAGTCTGCCGGTGCGGGCATCCCAGAAAGAGTAGCGGTAGGTGTCGCTGATTATCATCCCGACGATGCAGTCATCATTAGCTGCTACATATTCCTCCTGCAAGTCGGTGATGTATTCTCGGGAGCGCACTCCTTGTTCCTCATTCTTTTCCCAGACAGAAGATGTGTACTGTTTCACTGTATCCGGATTTGCTGCAATTTTCTCTAATTGCAGTACGAGTTCATCCACAGATGAAAAACTATCCTCCAGTCCTCCAAGGTATTCTTCGTCCTGTTGTTGCTGCTTTTTCCTTTCTTGGTCTTGGTGCCAGAATAATTGGCACGCCAACAGGTATTGATAATCTGCCGGTTCTAAGCTTTGCTCGAGCTTGGTATTTACTTCTTTAACACGAGCCCATAAATCGGCCGGGAAGGTCAGTGTCTTATCTGTGCCTGCTATGGGAACTTGCAGCACCGGACCATTGCTGACAGGTGTTTTGGGCGTAACCGGGGGTAAGCTTGAGGCTAGTAACTGCTTGATTTCCTCAGAAGTCGCGTGCTGCATGGCTGTGCGTTGAGCGGCATCCTGAATATCGGTCTTGGCCCCGGCTTGCAGCAGTTGCCTCACCACCACCACATGCCCTTTTTGGGCTGCCAGCATGAGTGCCGTGAAGCCGGATTTGTTGCGCACATCCGGATTGGCTCCCCCTGCAATCAGCTCTGCCACTACTTCGTGGTAGCCATTCATGGCCGCCATCATGAGAGCTGTGGTGGCATATTGCGTCGTGGCAAGGTCGGCATCTGCACCTGCTGCCAGCAGTGTTCGTGCAGAGGTAGAGCGGTCATACATGGCTGCCACCATGAGGGGAGTCAACCCTGCGCTGTTGTATTCATCCTTGCGTGCAGGTGTCAGCGCTGCTTTCACGGCAGAAGGCTTGCCTGCTTTAATGGCATCGTGCAAAGGATAACCGTGGTTGGCTGTCTGGGCGTTTTTTGGTGGGCGTGCTGTTTTTGGTGTGGCTGTCTGTTTGTTCTTTAATCCATATTTCTGGTCCAAGGATGAAACAGCCCCCCAAGTGGGTACATTGCTTGCTAAGATACCCATAGCTAATATGAAATATGCACTTATGTTCATTGCGGCGATAAGTGAAAGTTAAAAGAATATCAAAAAGAGATTTTTAAGTAAACGGTAAAGATAGCACACGTTTGATGGGAAATCAAGGTAAATAGAGATAGAAATAATTCTAAGGGAGGGGGGAGCGCGCACCTGATGCTCCTCATTAGGCCCAAGGCAAAATGCTCATGTGCTGTGATTTAGACGAAATGTTAATTTTTGATACGAAAATGCCCGGTAAGGGGGAAGAGAAAGAGCGCATCTTCTTCCTCTGTGCCGGCTCCGATGTTGTGGATGATGAGAGGAGTTCCGCTAGCAGTCTTGCGGTCGCTTACAATCATGATGTGGGGGAGGTTTCCGGCCACGGTGCAGGTCACCAAATCCCCGGGAAGATAATCGGCAGCCTTTTGGCTGAGGGGCAATTCCCAGCCCCGGCGCTTGAAATACGTGCGTAGGTTGGGAACGCGTCGGTGGTCTATGTTTTTGTCCGGTCGTTTGAGTCCCCAGTTGCGAGGATATGCGGAAAAGGCTTTTTTCATGTCCTCATGCACCGCTTTTTGCAAATCGACCCCGATGCCACGGAACGCGCGGATGACAACATCCGTACACACCCCCCGATCTGCCGGTACATCTCCCCCCGGGTATCGCAGCGTGACATAGGAAGGGTCATATACTACCGTGATGCCGATTTGCTGCCGCGCTAGCTCCGCCAAGCGTGTGTTTGCCACAGCCGGGTGGGTGCAGACTATCAATGTGGCGATAGCCGCAGATTGTAGTATATTGAGAGACATACCCTATTTACTTTTGCTTGTAGTATTGGAGCAGCCATTCGTAGGTTAATTTTGCCAGCTTGGCTGCGCCCTCCGGGGTGGGGTGCAATCCATCCACTTTGTAAAGTTCCGGGTCTTTTGCCATTTCAGTATAGGCATCTATGGTCTCGCAATTGTATTTTTTCGCCAACTTAGCGATGATGCATTCCATAATGGCGCGGTTGGTGGCGCTTCCGCTATCATAAGGGCGGAAGCTGTATCCTTCAAACACATTGCCGGGATAACCGGGCTTGCCGGGTTCCCCGCGAAAATCCGGCCCCAATTTCCCCCACAGTACTACGGAAGATCCTTGCTCGCCTTGGAATGCTTCTATCAGGGTGCCAAAATCGCGTTCACTTGCCGTTGGGTTCCACAGGTGGTGCCCCGTGTCGTTGATGCCTAGGTTGCAGATATATATGTCCGCTTGGAATGCTAGTGCCTGCGTGAATTCTTTTTGCTCGCCGTACCATTGCCCCGGGTTGCATTTGCCTGCTGTTTTACCGGAATTGCCAAATCTGCCCACCGTGAAACGCTCGCCAAGCAGGCGGCCCAACGTCTCCGGATAGCGCTTTTGCTCATCCGGAATTCCAAAACCAAAAGTGATACTATCCCCCACGCAAGCAATCACCACCCTGCCTACGGCCGGATATTGCCCCAGCGGCACAGCCTTGAAAACCAGCTCACCGGGGTATGATTGCAGTGCTGCATTTTTGCCCTTGTAGCGCCATACGGTATATTGCCGTTGTTCTTCCTCTGTGGCGTAGCTTTCGTAGCTCAGCGTCACTCGGTTCCCTTCCGCTCTTGCTGTGGCCGGAATAAAGCGGCCATATCGTTTGTCTGCCACTTCAAATCCTCGTATTTCTTCCCCATCTGCCCCCCAATTTTCATCAAGCAATATGTTGATTTTTCCATCAGTTGTTTGGCTCTGTACCACGTTCAGCGCCATCAGAGGGGTACAAAGAATTCCCGTTGCCAATATGCCAATTAAAATTTTCTTCAACATGCTCCCAATATATCATGTTTTTTTTCAGGTGCAATCTCATATCTCATGCGGATGCATTTTACCATTTGTCACGTCGCGGATTTTCTGCTCGACTTCCCCAATAGATTTGATAGTCTGAAAGACAGTTATGAAACTGCATCTCCCTCTTTCTCTTCGCTCTGCTTTGCTTGTGCTTCTTTGTGTTGCCTCTTCATCCGCTGAAGATGTGCTGCAAGATACCTCATATTCAGTGAGTCAAAATTATTTTGCTCAGAGTGGAAATTATGTGGGACAAGGGGAGCAACCTACCTATAATTTGACCTTTTCCGGCGATCGCCTCACGGCCATTTCAGACCCCAACAGCATGGGCTTCGTTATGGTTGATGGTAATACGCTGGATATTTCAAATATCAAGACTTTGACGTTTAAGGATTTTTGTCTTAATTCGTTCTCGGTAGACGTGGATGGTGATGGAGGGAGCGAGGTTACCGCTGATATGGGCGCTGCCATTTGTGCCGGGGGAGCCAGCTCTGTGTCTGCCGGCTCAGGCATCGAGTTGCGTGGTTCCATTCTTCTTTCAAATAATGGGGCGATACAATTCATCAACAACGTGACAAAACGAGGCGGTGGTGGTGCCATTGGATTATATGGTTCCGATTTAAATGTTAACGATAATCATAGTGTCTTGTTTGATGGTAACACCGCAAGCATGGAAAGAGGCGGTGCTATTGTTGCATACAATTCAGGTGTTTATTTTAGAAGAAACAATGCGATTACGTTTACGAATAATAGAACGGATAATTGGGAAGGTGGTGCCATTAATATAGGAGGCACAACATATAGCGAGACAACCTCCATGGTATTTGATGCAAATAAAAGTATAGAGTTTTCATCGAATTATGCTCGCTCAGGGGGGGCTCTTAGTCTTAGAATGGGTAGCAATAGCTCAGAGACTCATGTTTTCCAAAACAACATCGGAGATGCTTCAAGCTCCGATACTGTGGATATCCTCTTTAAGTTAAATGAGTCCACTTTTC
>JAFQGD010000024.1 GCA_017398355.1 Akkermansia sp.
TCGGGATTTCCCCTCGAACTTCCTTTCCCACGGTTTGTTACCTCCCCGCAGTTGTTCTTCAGGTCTGGGATTCCGCATCATCGCGGCTCCGCGCGGACTTTCACCGCAGTGCGCATATCGCGTCGGTCGTACAAAAAAGCCCCGCAGTATACGCTGCGGGGCTTTTTACGATCCGGGGTGCGCCATCACAGCGCGTACTCGTACATGTGAAAAATCTGCCAACCTACGGATTCATAGTACAAGCGGAGTGTATCACACTTGCGGAATCCCAGCTTGGTGTATGCAGGGGCGGCGGGGCGGTTTTGATCTATCAAATCCAAACGCACGGCCTTGTGCCCCGCCTCCGCAGCCAAAGAAATGGCATGCCGAGTCATGGCAGAGCCTATCCCCCTGCGTTGGAAAGCCATTCCCACCCCCAATGTGTGGATGATGGTAAACTCTCCCGGAGCCGCATCCACCTCCCATTTCGCTTTCAAATAGCCCTCATTGCAGCGGTCATTCACCACCATGGCGGCGGCAATCTGCCCTTCCGCATCGGCCACCCACAGCTCGCCCGCAGCAATAGATGCCTGCAAATACTCATCATTCGGGTACTCACCCTTCTTCCACACGGGGTGATAGGGGGCGCCCTCCAAATCATCTGTCAGTTGCCAATAAAAATCCCGCACAGCGGCAAAATCGCTTGCCGTCGCGCGGCGTATCGTGGGGGGTGCTGCGGATGTGCTCATAGTGACGCCCCCCACTTTAGCACAACTCCCCGCCCCCCGCACAAAAAAATGAACTTTTCCTTGTCATATCTTGCAGGAATACCCTCCTTTGTGGTAAAATAACATAAATCTCATGAGCACACCCCAATTACATTTCCTCGGCTGGGATAAGCCGGCCATCGAACTAGTGGCCACCAAGCTTCTTGCGGGTCTCACCAACCCCGCCACAGCCGCGCAATACCGCCGCGCCACAGTAGTCGTACCCACCGCCGAAAGTGGCCGCCGCCTGCGCGAATATATGGCGGAGCTGGCCGGCAAGGCTATTCTTATTCCCCGCATCAAACAGGCCTCTCACCTTGTCTCATACGAAAAGGGGTGTTCAGAACTGCTGGAATATGCTGCTTGGATTCAAGTGCTGAACATACCGGCTCCCCACGAAGAATGGCCCACACTCTTTCCGCAGGCTCCGCTCACCAAGCTGAATTGGAGCCATGGCATAGGGCGCCAACTGATGCAGCTGCGCCGCAAGTTAGATGAAGCCTGTCTCACGCCTACCCGCATTGCTGCGGATTTCGCCCACAGGAGCCAAGAAAGAGAATCTGCACGCTGGGAGGAAATTGCAGACATTTTCACGCGCACGGATGCTCTGCTGCAGAAGTGGGGATGCACACCGGACATTGAATTGCGTCGCCAAGCTTCCATGGCAGAACTGGATTATCTGGAAAACAATTTGCTGATTGTGGCATGTCTTCCACAAATGACCGAACGCTTCCGGCGTTTTCTGGACGCAGCCGTGCAGCGGGAATGCAAGGTAGAGCTTTACATCCACGCAACGGAGGCACAGCAACACCTGTTTCACCCCATCTATGGAACACCTCTGCCCGCTTGGAAAGATGAGACCATTTGCATTCCGGATGAAGTTTTACATGTGGTGGCAGACAGTCCGGGCTTGGTATATGCAGCCCTGAAAGCCTGTGAGCACGAGCAATCAAACAAAGTGGTGCTGGGCTGCTGTGATGCATCATTTTCCCCGGCCCTGCGCAACGGATTCACCCACGCCGGGTGGCCGCTGAATATGCCGGAGGGACGCTCTTTTCTCACCTCTGACGCAGGCCAACTACCCGCACAACTTTTGCGGGCTCACAGCAATGCCCAACAACTGTATGCCATAGAACCCTTGCTACGCAATGCCGCATTGCAACGAGCTTGGGGACTTTTGCCGCACGAACAAAGCGATGTTTGCCTGTGGCTGGATGAAATCTTGCAGAAAAAGATGATTTCTGCTACCTCTGGCCTTATCAAACAGGCCTACGCAACCAAAGAACACAGCCCGCACCGCTATGCCTACCTGCACCGCGTAGAGCTGCTGCTCAAGCAACTTGAGCAGCTCAAAACGATTTACCCGGCTCTACTTGAGCTTGCACGAGACCTCCGGGCTGCCTACGCCCATTCCACCGAATCACCCCAAGTGGAATCCTTTGGAAGCATCCTGCAAGAACTTGCGGAAACCCTCCCCAAGGTGGAGGCTTTCTCGACCCCGGCTGCCGTTCTCACACTCTTGCAGTCTCTCACCGGGCAACAGGCGACTCAAGAATTAAGCTTTGTATCCACCCCTCGTGACAAAACCGCGCTGGACGCTTCGGGGTGGATGGAGCTCTCCTACTGCCGGGGCAACAAACTGGTTTTGTGCGGCATGCATGAGCAGTGTGTACCGGAGCGCCCCTCTGTGGATGCCTTTCTACCGGAATCCCTCTGCCGCCACTATGCCGAACTGCCCGGTATAGAACAGCGTGTGGCGAGAGACAGCTTCCTGCTTACAGCCTTACTGCAAACATATGGGAACAACGCTACTCTTCTTGTAGCGCAAATGGCGGATGATGGCACCCCCATTGTCCCCTCGCAGTTGCTCTTGCGCTACCCCTCCAAGGACTCCCAAGCATTGCTTGCGAGAGTACACCAACTTTTCACGGCCAAGCCTCCCTCAACGGCAGAAGCCCTGCCCGGCACATGGAAAATGCGCACTCCTGTTGAAAAAGTTGTAGCCATGGAGCACATATCCATGCTGCGTCCCGGTTTGCAAAGTCCATGGGCAGAAGCGGAAGCGCATTTCTCTCCCTCCACCTTGGCAAGATTCCTCACATGCCCACTGCGTTTTTGGCTGAAAGAGCTGCTGAAGCTGGACCCGCAAAACACCTACGAAGAGGGCAAAACTGCCATGAACGCGGCAGAATACGGCACCATGCTGCACAGCATCCTAGAACAGCTCGTGAGTCTGTTCCCCGACAGCACACACAACGCAACACGAGATGACATAGCAGACACCGCCACGCGGCTGCTGCAGGAAGAGTTGGCTACAAAATACGGAGAAAGCCTCTCTCTGCCCCTCATGGCGCAAAAACAAATGCTCGAAAACAGCTTGCACGCTTTTGCCGAGCAACACGAGAAAGACCTGCAAAATGCCTGGGAAAATGTCTACCTCGAACACCATGTCGAAACAACCGGGTGGAAGCTGGATGGCGACATCGTGTTCCGCATGACGCTAGACCGAGTCGACCGCAAAGTGGACCCCGAGAACGGCCGCACCATCTGGCGCATCATAGACTACAAAACGAGCGACAAAAAACCGCTGCAAAAGCATCTGGAAAAAGTCAAGGATGACACCGTGGAATTATTTTGCCGACTGATGCCGGATTTTCCGCTTCTGCAAAAAGAAAGCAGAAATACAGATAGCGAGACCGCCTCATATCGTTGGAAGGAAGTGCAGCTCCCCCTCTATGCCCGCTGGCTCATGGATGAACACCATGTTCCCTTGGAAGATATTGAGGTAGGTTATTACCTCATGCCTCGCAACAAGAAAGAATGTAAGTTCGAGGCGTGGAAGCTTACACAAGAAGAAATGGATAGCGCCATGCAATGGGTAAAATCCGCCGTCAACCTCATCCGCGGAGGACGTTGTCTGCTCTCTGCGGAAAGCTTGGGCCAAAGCGCATACTCCGAATTCGGGGCACTTGCACCGGATGGCGATCCGCGCAGTATGATGGGATTGCCGGATATTACAACAACTAAGAACTCATTTTGAGAGATGAACACCAACTTCAACAATCTTACCTTGCAGGGCAACCTGATTGATGCGTCTGCCGGCACCGGCAAGACCTATCAATTAGCCAATCGCTTCATTGCGCTGCTATCCATCGGGGTGCCGGCGGTGCAGATGATCGCCCTCACCTTCACTCGCAAAGCCGCCGGGGAGTTCCTGACCCGCATCATCAAGGAACTGGCCAAAGCGGCCGAATCTCCCCAAAACGCGGAAAGTATGCGTCTACGCATCAATTCTACCCTCTCCGGACATGCTGCTCACGACCCGTCGCTTTCTGCCGGTTGCGCCCCGCTCTGCCCCGAACTACAGATTGCCGCCACGGATGCTACTCCCGACTTCTTCCGCGAAAAGCTGGAAGAAGTTTTGCGCAGCATTTCCTCGCTCAATCTTTCCACGCTCGATAGTTTCTTCAACAAAATCGTATCCGCACACAGTGTGGAGCTGGGGCTTGGGAGTGTCTCCCTGCTCTCACCGGAAGAACTTGAAAAGGCACAATTTCAGGCGCTTCAAACCTTGCTTTCTCATGTGAGCAAAAATGCGGATTACACCGATGCGTTCATGACGCTTTTCCTCGAGGTATCCGATGAAAAATTAGGAAGCATGATGGATACGCTCCAACAGCAAGTCAACAGCTTCCTGCAGCTTTATCTCAACTTCCCCAACGAAACCTTATGGGGCTATAGCGAAGCATTTGGCCTGCCGCACCAAGCAACAAGCAAGCACGGAAGCGCTGATCTCTCGGCCGATGAGCTTATCCGCATGCACGAAGCAGAAATCAACGAGCTCAGCCAACAAAAGGGATGCACCGCCTTCAAAACTTTCATCAATAAGATGAAAAGTATGAATTTTAAAAGCATGAGCAAAGTGGAAAAAGCCTTCAACGATGCACCATCCCCACATACCGCTCTTGGCCGTATCTGTGAATTGGCTCAACCCATCTACGAGTTGCAACGCTACAATGTGCTACGACGCTGTCTGCAGAGAAGCCACGGCATGGCTAGGCTGATGCAAACTTATTGCAGCATCTACAATCGGGAAGTTACCGCCACAGGCAAGCTCGTATTCGATGACATCACCCGTGCGATGCCACTTCTTCTGAAAGATGGAGACATGGACGTCCAAAGACGCTTGGATTTGAAGCTGCGCCACTGGATGCTGGATGAATTCCAGGACACCAGCCCCCAGCAATGGGAAGCTTTGCACCCACTGCTCACAGAAGCAATCTCCAAAAATGACCGCGATGAGAACCTGAGCAACCATACCATCTTTGTGGTGGGCGATGAAAAACAAAGCATCTATGCTTGGCGTGGGGCATCGCCCGAGCTTTTCCGCAGCCTCAAAACAGATTCTTTCTGGACAGCTCATCTCCGGCAGACGGGCATGGCCCATAGCTACCGCTCCGCGCCCATCATCATGGATTTCATCAACCAAGTCTTCTCCCGAGAAATTGAAGCAAAACAATTTCCGCAACACGAGTCGGCTCATCGTGATATGCCGGGATACGTACGCGTGACAGCCCTCCCCGCCACCCTCCAAGAGGAACAAACAGACCATGCTTGCGCGGAAATTGGCCGCATTCTCACCCAAGAACTCCATTTCACAGCAGGTGGTATCACCGCAGCCATACTGGTGCGCAAAAACAGTGAAGGCTTGCTCATCCAGCAATGGCTCAAGCGCAATCACCCCGAGCTCCCCGTTGCCCTACTGAGCGATAAAAAGGTGGCTGCACTCTCCCCCTTGGGCGAAATGCTGTTGTGTTTCTTCCGCTGGCTGCTCCACCCCTCGGATGAGTACTGCCTGGGGGTGCTGAATGAATCACCTCTCTGCCTCGCTCTGAAAACCGCCCCAAATGAGCCATTGCATTGGGCCGCATGGCGCAACAAGTTGGATTCCGAGGGCTACGCAGCTATCCTCAGCCACATTGCCTTAGCATTCCCCGATAAAAACGCAGCGCAGGATGCGACCCTGCGTGAATGGCTTGCCGCGGCCATGGCTTTCGATGTAACCGGAGGCTCACTCGAAGAATGGCTCCTGTACATCAGCAACAAAAGCCGAAATGAAGACCCGCCAAAATCCTGCATCCACATCATGACCATGCACAAAAGCAAAGGCTTGGAGTATGATGCGGTCATCCTCCCCCTGCTGGGTAGCCAATCACTTTGTGATACAAAGCGTCTGCAATACCTGGAAGCTCGAGACGAAGCGGGAAAGCTGCAAGGCATCCTCCTGCCCCCGGGCAACGCAGAGCAGCGCGCCGCCTGGCCACAGCTAGAGCCTTTCGTGGAGCAATGGAAAGATAAGCAGCTCAAAGAAGCCCGCAATCTTCTCTACGTAGCCCTCACCCGTGCGGCACATGCCAACTACATCCTCATCAACGGCAAAACCGTCCGGTCAAAAGACGAAGCTCCCACAACTTTCGGAGCCATGATTTGCCAAACAGTGAAACCGGATGCGGAAGCACCGGACAAGGTAACCCATCTGCAAGATTTCGGCGACCGGAATTGGCGCAAAGCACCCAATGTATCCGTAGAATCCCCCCCAACGCACCCCATCACACTCACGCCACCGGTGCTGCGCAGAATGAAGGTATCGCCCTCCAAAGCACCTTCAACTATGGAGGAACGTACCGCCACCGCAGAAGCTACCACCGCATCAGAATCCGCCGCCGATTTCGGCACCAAAGTACACAAGGCTTGGGAGGAAATCTCTTGGCTGG
Organism: Akkermansia sp.; assembly: GCA_017398355.1. Classification (GTDB taxonomy): domain Bacteria; phylum Verrucomicrobiota; class Verrucomicrobiia; order Verrucomicrobiales; family Akkermansiaceae; genus Akkermansia. Next base: position 6,521 of record JAFQGD010000024.1, read on the forward strand.
ACTCCCCCCTGCCCCGGTGGATGAACGAAGGCGAGCCCCGCAACAAAGCCCAGGAAGTGGTATACACCGCCCTGCAGCAACCGGAAATCGCGGCACTCTTCACCGCTAGGCCCGGACAAGAGGTCTACAATGAGCAGCCACTCGAAGCCATCACCAAAGACGGCGAATGGCTCTCCGGCACCATCGACCGCCTCATCATCACCCACGATGCAGCCGGCAGCGTGACCGCCGCCCACATCATTGACTTCAAAACAAACCGACCGGGGACCAAAGAGGGTTACTCCGATTTCTACGCCTGGCTCCGCGAGCACTACGAAGCCCAGATGACCACCTACCGCGAGCATGTGGCCGCAGCCCTCGGCATCCCCGAATCCGCCATCGCCCTCTCTCTCATCTCCTGCCCCCAGAGCGAGAAAGCGAGGGTGATACCCTACGAAGCATCGGAGCAGTAACGCGCGGCCATACACTGCAGCGCCTTCTCTTCTTCCTCTGCCATCAGGCAGACGGACAAGCCCCCACAGCTCATAAGGGAGCGGTGGGGGCTTGGGCAGTGAATGGGGGCAACTCAGCTTCCGGGTTGCTCCATCTGGCGGCGTTTTTCGAGGTAGGCCAAGGCATCTGCACAGAAGGGGGCATCGATGGAGTGGCCGGGGCCGTATTTATCGGATGTTTTGGAGATGATATTGTAGATGAACGAGGTGTGCGCCGCCGGCACCACTCGCATGGCCACGGGCTGCGCCCACTCGGTCTTCACAAAGGTGTTGCCTTTGGTGTGCATGGATTGCGGATTGTGTACCTTGTACGGCTCCACACACACGGCTTTCACCAGCTCTGCGCCGTTGGCTTTACGGCTGCGAATAACGAGGTAATCATCCTCATGGCAAGCGCAGGCATGCAGCAGTTGCACGCCATCCTCTTGGTTAAAGCCATTGGCATAGCGTTTGCCGGGTTTGGTCAGTTTGATATCCAACACCTCCTTGGGGTTGAGCACATTCACACAGCCATTGTCGTAGCAAAGTAGCAAGCGGTCACTCTTCTTGCAATGATTCCGGCTGATGGGGACATTGAAGAGTACCTCTTCGCCCTCTGCCGGGGCTTTCTGTTGGGAAACACACCCATCTGCATACAGGGAAATGTAGCGCCAAACCTGCTCATCTTCCTCTGCCGGGGAAAGATCCACCAGCAGGTGGTTGCCGGTGGCCACGGGGGTCACGGCATCCCTCTGTGGCAGAGCTACCACCGGGGCCGGTGCTTTGGCGCTCTCCTCCGCCGGCACCGCTATGCCACAGCGCTCGCAGATATAATCTGTAATCTCCGGGCCGCGCAACAGGCGCACGGAATTGTAGCAGCGAATGAACAAATCCTTGCCATTCAGCCACACGGGGCGCGCAGAAGGAGCCACGCGCAGGAAACATACAAGGCGGCCGCGGCTGTTCTGCTGGAGCTCGATATCAACCTTGCTGCCCGCCAAACTCCCCAGATGATTGACAATGGTATTGATGAACTTCAGTTTGATTTTATCCTCGGTGAGTTCATAGGTATACGAATCTTCATTGCTGGTGTTGATGTACTTCAAATCCTCGTTGATACCGCGGATAGTGCCGTCATCATAATAACCGATGCACAGCAAACCGCCATCGGCATTCATGAAACCGGCCACATGGCGCATCAGTTCATATCCCAGCTGGCGGTCGATATCCAGCTCGCCGTTGCGCGTGTACACAAATGAGCATTTGTACTCCAACTTCGGCCCCTCTGTCCCCAAAGATTCCTCATCCTCCAACTGAGCAATGCGGTTGAACTCTGCGCCGTCCAGCCCCTCCTGCGGGTCCTCCAACACCATCCAGCCTTTATCGGAAAAGCCTTTCACGCGCAGGGTGATGGTATCTCCCGTGCTTTCCTCGCGCTCTTCGCGCGGGTAGAAACGATGAAGCAACCCTTTCTTCCCGTCCTTGACAATAAAATAATGATGCCGCCCGGCCGCAGTCTGCGCTTCATCCTGAATCGTGAACTCACTCACCTCGCCCACCTCAAAATACTCTGCCGGCTGCACCTCCTGCAAGGATTCAAAGCAGAGATGGCTGTTTTCTATCGCACGAATACGCAGTTTCAAGCACTCACCACGTAGATAAGCCCCCTTCTCTGCACGCATATAATGCCGGAATCCGAATTCATCTGACACGGCATAGCTGCTCAATACGCCGCCCCGGCGTTCTTCATCCCCCGGCACGCCAATCACCACAAAATCATAGCTCAAGCCCTCCTTGTACTTGCTGCGCAAGATGCTGCCAATATCCTGCGCCAAGATGGGGAATGCCGTGGGGCGCGCATCCAAGCCCACATTATACCCCTGTACAAAGCAGGGTATCACCCGCCCCTGCAAGTCCTCCGGTTCCCAATCCTCCTGATACGGCAGCACCTTCACGCGAAAGACCCACCCATCATCCTCATACCCGGGCATGGTCTCATTCCCATCAAAAGCCAGCACAAAGTATGCCTCACCGTTGTACATGGCAACTCGCTTAATGGTGAAATCATATACCTTCTTGAGTTCAAATTTCATAGCAACAACTCCTGATTCTGCACGTCTTATTATAGCAAATATAACAAACTTTACAAGTCTACAACGCATGAATGAGGTCTTTTCTCCTCAAATCGCCCTTTATCTGCCTCATCTTAAGATACTCATTTCCTCCCTTGCATTTACTTTATCCCACTTTTTTTGCTAAAAGCGCTTGACGCCACCGCACAGACATGGTATAGAGGGGCGTACACGGTTCATTCCGGTACATCTGTCTATCAAATCAACCTCATACCTGTTTAGCATCCTCATGAAAACGAACATTATTGTGCCCGGAGTGGCATTTTTTATACAAAATTAAGCTCATTTGAACGGAGCGCAGACTGCGCTACTGGTGAAACAAAACAAGGTCTGAATATACCGGCGTGAGCTCTGCCCACGCATCATGGGCAAATCATCCTGCGCCGGAGGAAACAGCGAGCAAGCCTGCTTGTATACAGCTGATTCATACCACATCACCCGCCCGCATTGTGTATCGGCGGTGCATCCTCACAGGCACCGCTACCGCACATGCCCCACCAAGCCCCCATCAACCACTCCGCCGTGTCTGCCACACACTCACCTATGAGACAAGCGGCAGATGCCCCCCCCCCGCCCTCACACAAAAAACTCACAATAATAAAAAACTTCCTCCTATGATAAAAAACACCCACATCTCCCATGAGGATGCCGTAGCACAAGCACACCGCATTCGGCAAAACGCCCGTCTCATCTTTTCCATCTACCACGGAGACCAGATAACAGCCTTGGATGCCTTGGCCAACGGAGCCACCCCCAATGCGTGCGATGCGGATGGAGTACCCGTCCTCGTTGCCGCGCTCAGCCTGCACGATGCACAACACAACAACTTGGAGCTCCTCATTACAGAGCTTCTTCATGCCGGCGCGTCCCCCGATGGTGGCGAACAAACGCCTTCTATCACCCCTCCTCTGGCCTACGCGCTGGAACAGGAAGACACCTACCTCCTGCGTTGCCTGCTCAAGGCCGGAGCAAGCGTCAATGTGCGGGATACAGATGGGGATACCCCACTCATGCAAGCCGCAGCATGGGGTAAAACAGAAGCGCTCAGCATGCTGCTTGCAGCCGGCGCAGATGCCTCCCTGCGCAACAATGACGGCCGAACCGCGCTAGATCTCGCCATTGAACACGAAGAACGCACCAGCGAGCTACTGCTGGAAAAACACCTACTTGCCCCCTACGCCAACGCCACCAAGCACAGCAATGCCACCCCCTAAACACCCGCTGCAGTGGCTGAATCACACACCATCGCCCCGCGTAAACTCGATGAGGCAACAAAGGCTGCCCGCTACACAGAGCTGTACATACACCGCCTCCGGCTCCACGATGATAGAAGGCTCTATCACCGCCCCCGGCGCGACCGGGCGCTTGTACTCCACCCGCAACCCTGTTGGTTCAAACCCCGCAGGCAGCAACTCCAGCCCCATGCGGATATAGTGTGCGTTGTTCACATGGCGATTGTAATCAATATCATTGCGCTGCACGGCTATGGCTTGCATAGGGATAGCCGGACCACCCGGCAGGGCAATCTTGCGCGGGCGGTACTCCATCTCCAACTGGGGTTCAAAATGCATCTGCTCCGCCACCGTTTGCGGTATCCGCAGCAACCGGCCACTCTCCGCACTCACAAAGGCTCCTATGCACCAACACAGGTAGCACGGCTGCCCCTGCGCATCGTATATAGCCGTATTGCGGTAGCCAAAAGCCCCCTGCATACCGTATACACTCGTGCGGCACGTCAGCACCTCCCCCAACCGTGGCACACGCACCACATCCACCTGCCGAAAACTCAGCAACTGTGCCGCCCCGTTCTCCCGCAAAAAATGATCATACCCACCCTCGCTCTCCTTCCACATCTCCGAGCAATCCTGCATCATCTGCACGGCGGAAAAGAGCTTCAAACGCCCATGCTCATCCGTCCGACTGGGGGTGACTATCTGGGTAATGCTGTACATGACCCCAAAAGTCTAACAATCGAACTGTCCCTTGTCAAGCAACAGCCCGTGTTATCTGAGGCATGCGGATGCGAAGTCGGCATCACATCACAAATCCCCATCGGCTTGCATTCACTCTACCTCTGAGCCACCCACATAGCGCCCATAATCATCACTAAAGCGAATGCGCCCGCCATCCTGTTCTGAAGCTCCACGCAAGCGCCCATAATCATCGTAATAGCGGATACGGCCTCCATCCTGCCTTTCCGCATACCCCAAATAGCGGCCGTAGTCATCATAGTACAAAATTCGTCCGCCATCGCGCCTCTCCATACACCCCACATAGCGGCCGTAATCATCATAATACTTCACCTTCGCCCCATCGGCCTCTGCCTTTCCCAAATAGCGACCATACTCGTCATAATAACGCTGCTCACCCGCCTCCCGAACCTCCGTTTTGCCCAAATAACGCCCCATCTCATCATAATGCCGCATGTCTCCCCGCCCCCACAACTCCACTCGCCCATTCAGCGCTCCATAATACCGAAAATAAGCCGCACACGCCGCCCCCTCTACCAATCCCCCGGCACCTATCAACAGCGCTGCACTCATCGCCAATATACGCCCTACCCACTCCATGACTACATCCTTGCGCTTCATATCTGTCTTAAATTGAGATATTTTATACATTCCCCCTCCTCCCCTGTCAACTCTTTTCAACTCGCGCCCCCCCTTTCTCCCCATCATGACGCATTCGCCCTCATTTTCTTCTTGCATTCCTCTTTCCCTTCCCTTACTATCTGCGTGGGGCTGTAGCTCAGCGGTTAGAGCAGAGGACTCATAATCCTTTGGTCGTGGGTTCGAACCCCACCGGCCCTAGCGAAATACGAAACCCTCTAATGCGTAATGCGTTAGAGGGTTTTTAATAATTATTCTTAAATGTCAATGACTTAACTATAAAATTACAAGTCCTTGATATACAAATAATACCACTCATAAAAAGCTTGTACACACCCTAAAATGACCTTTTGCACCTCGCAGGGACTCAAAAGGACTAGGGTGCTGTCATACAGGTTGTATTGATATTGAAGGTGCGTTTTGCCCATTTTTTTCTGGAAAGTAGAGCAGGAAATTGCTAAAATGTCGCTGACGCTATAAGACTATAACTAATTTTATGGTAATTGATTTGCTGAGTTTGAAGAACGGGCTCCTCGAACATGTCGCTTCGAGGACGGATGCTTATATATCTGCTATGCCTAAAGAAATTCGCAAAGCTTATGGCCAATTTTTTACCAGCAAAGAGGCGGCTTCGTTTATGGCTTCATTGTTTGTTGTGCCCGAGCAGGAACGGATTACCGTTTTGGACGCTGGTGCAGGTTCTGGTATTCTTACAGCGGCGTTAGTTCAGCGATTATCCTTTGAAAAGGCGGTAAAGAGCATAGAAATTACATGCTATGATACTGACGAAAATGTGTTACCACTCCTGCGAGAAAACTTAGAATGGTTGAGAATCCATTGCGGTAAGGATTTAACTTATCGTATTATTGAGGAGAATTATATATTGAGCCAAAGTTTAGAGTACAATGATAGGCTTTGCCAATTTGCGCCCCAGAAGTATGATTTGGTAATAGGAAATCCTCCATACATGAAGATTCCGAAAGAGGCTCCGGAAGCGAAGGCTATGTCCGATGTTTGTTATGGTGCCCCCAATTTATATTTCCTTTTTGCTTCTATGGGGATGTTTAATCTCCGTGATGATGGTGAACTCGTGTACATTATTCCTAGATCTTGGGTATCCGGTGCATATTTTGCTAAGTTCAGGGAGAAACTTTTGACTGCCGGAGTGTTGACACATATTCATCTCTTTGTCAGCAGAGATAAAGTCTTTGATTCTGAAAGTGTGCTTCAGGAGACGATGATTGTAAAGATAAAGAAATCACAAAAGACTCCTGACTGCATATGCGTTACTACCTCAAATTCAAACAAGGATTTCTCTTCGATGACATCTTTTGATGCTCCATACAACGTTGTTGTGAGTGGCGCGGAAAAATATGTGTACTTGGTTACTGATGAACATGATGTAGAGATTTTGAGAACCTTAAATGCGTTGCCCTGTACCTTACCGGAATTGGGATTAAGAATGAAGACCGGCTTAACTGTCGATTTCAGGACAAGAGAGGCTCTAAGGGATGAATACAGCCCGGATGCTGTGCCACTTTTGTATTCTCAGCATTTACGTCATGGCCGTGTGAAGTTTCCTGTAGGAAAGTCTGGTGAGTATTTGGTATCTAATCAGAATTCCTTGAAACAGAAGAATTGTAACTACCTCTTTGTTAAGAGGTTTACATCCAAAGAAGAAAAGAGAAGATTGCAATGTGCTGTTTACTTGTCATCAACACTTCCGGACTATACGCATATCAGCACGCAGAATAAAATTAATTTCATAGGATGTAGTCACAAGTCTCTCTCTGAGGATATGGTATATGGCCTGTACGTACTGTTTAATAGTACAGTGTATGATCAGTATTATAGAATTCTTAATGGGTCGACGCAGGTAAATTCAACAGAGATGAATCAGATTCCTGTTCCTCCTATTGAGGAAATAGAAAGAATGGGGAGGATGTTAAGATTAGAGTCTGACTGGGAGTCCGTTAACGTATGTGATAAAATTATCAACTCTAGTATTTCAAATGCATCATGACTAAAAACAATAATCTTGAACAGGCATCTTCCTTATTAGAATCGATGCAGGTGCCTGAGAGGCAGCGCAATCAAATGTGCTGCCTAGTTCTTTTGGCGATGGCTGATTTGATGCCGGGTACAAAATGGTCGTGTGCTCAAAATAATTGGAAGAGAATACACGATATCATCTCGTTCGTAGATGAACATTATGGTGTGAAATATGCGGAGAACTCTCGTGAAACGATACGCAAACAAGCTATGCATCATTTTAGGAATGCTGCATTCATAGAAGACAATGGAATGGCTACCAATAGCCCCAATTATCGTTATCGTTTGACTGATGAAATGTTGGCTCTTGTGCGTTCGTATGGCAAACGCCAATGGAATTCGAATCGAAAAGCATTCCTTGAACTTCATCAGGGATTGATGGACTTATACGATACGAAGCGTAAGTTTACCAAAACTCCTGTAGTGATTAACGGTTCTTCTTTCTCTTTTAGCCCGGGTAAACACAACCTGCTTCAGAAGGCAATTATTGAAGAGTTTGCCCCAAGATTTTCTCCGGGATCTGAGTGTCTGTATGTAGGTGATACAATTGAAAAAGACCTTGTGTTTGATGCAGCTCGCCTTTCACAATTGGGAGTGGAAATGACGATTCACGACAAATTGCCTGATGTTATGCTCTATTCCCCTGACAAGAATTGGCTGTATTTTGTAGAGGCTGTCACATCTGTTGGTCCCATGACTCCTGCTCGAGTAAAGCAAATTCAAGAAATGACAGAAGGTAGTCATGCAGGGCGCATATATGTCACCGCTTTCTTAGATTTGAAAACGTACAAGAAATTTGCAGACCAGCTCGCATGGGATACTGAAGTCTGGATTGCAGAAATACCCGACCATATGATTCATCTTAACGGCGACCGGTTTTTAGGACCGAGATAAAAAAGATGACTTTTTTATTAGTTGTAAGTGAGAACTTTCTCGTGACGTTCTAGTTTATCGCGTTCATGTAACCGAAGAGTTTTACTAAAAATTGCAAATGATAAGCCAAATATCAATTCAGAATGTAAAGGGATATGGAATTCCTGGCAAAACACTAGATGTTGCATTATTTCCAACTAAGGTTAATTTGTGTGTCGCTTCTAATGGCTTTGGTAAATCCTCACTTGCTACAGCATTTAAAGGTTTGAAAGCTAGACATCTGGAAGTTAAGCAAAATGATAAGCATGTGCATCACTCGACGGATGAGAGCTCAATATCAATGTGCATGGATTCAAAAATGTATCATGCTGATAGTGAGTGTAATGAGATAAGTAAAGTGCTCGAAACTTATGTGATTAACAATCGCATCTACGCTGATAGTAAGAAGAAGAAGACGCCTTATACTACTCATGTTGAATCATATATGAATATCTCTGATGTTCATGTTTGTGAGAAGAAGACACAACCATCTCATAATAAATATAAAATTTCGGATATACAAAGTGATTTTGGAAAAAATGGAAGACTGCTTTGTGAAATAACTCCTTTATTGGAATACATCGCAAAGAACAAATGCTTTGCTGAAATTTTACATATGTTGAATAAGTTTGCGACTACGCAAAAACGTGCAAATATTGTTAACAATGTGCTGGTTGAAATAAATTCTATTGATTCGAAAATAACAGACTTAATAACACTTGTTCCCGATTCCTTGTTTGATTCGCTGGAGGGAGACAAATATTATGCACAATTTCATAAAACGGTAGCTCCATATTATTCAAATAAAAGAAAATTAAATGTATTTTGCGATTTCTTTCAGCTCTTGTATCTGTATAAGAATCGTAGGACGTATTTAGAAGAGCAAATAGATTACTTATCTTATGTTGCACTTAAGAACTGTTTAGATGAAAATTTAAGGCACTTGAACACTTCTTTTATGGGATTACGCACAAGTGTCGAGAACGGTTCTCTAGTAATAAAGTTTCCGAAGGCTGAGTTGATATCGAATGGTCAACGGGATGTAATGACTTTTGCTGCAGAACTAATAATATTCCAAGCATTTATCAATCCGAGAAAGAAACATCTGCTCATCATTGATGAGGTTTTTGATTACCTAGACGATGCCAACGTCATGGCAGCACAATATTTTTTGTCGGATATTCTTTCCAAGTACAAAGGCAAAGTCTATATCATGCTATTGACGCATTTGAATCCTTATTGTTTTAGAAATTATGTTTTTTCGCCTAAAGTAATCAATCCCGTTTTCTTGGACAACTCTCAGGCGAAATCGAATAAACAAATGATGAGATTCATTTCATTCAGAGAGGGGCTAGATAAAAAGTTGCCATCTAATAAAGAGTTATATGATAGCTTATCATTAAATCTATTTCATTATACCCCTAATCCAATCAATTTAACACAAGATATAACAGAAGCTAGTGATGGAAAACAGGGAATTAAAACAAGCTGGGGAAATTGTAAAGTCTTAAAAGAATACTTAATACAAGAAATTAATAAATATTTTTCTATAGATACAGAATATGATCCCTATGCTGTAGCCTTGGCGTTGCGGCTAAGAGTAGAAAAACTAGCATATCAAAAATTGCCAACCGAAGAATTAAAGGAGGCTTTTTTAAATACTCATACAACTAAGGCAAAGTTTGAGTTCTGCGAGAATCACAACGTATTTATTCCTCCAGTTTATTACATGGTGAACGCTATACACAATGATGCTGACCATTTGAAATATGATAGCTTAAACGACAAATTCCAAGAACGAAATACGGTGTATAAGCTTCAGAATGGCGTTATAAAAAAATAATGCAGGAAGTGTTCGAATATAAGGGGCAGGAAGTATTATTATCCTCCATTTAGGCTTTTTCTTCAAGCGGATTTATATTTATGTTTATACATGTAACATCTTGAGGCAAAAATGCCTACATGTATTTTATTCTGGCTTTATTCAGAGAACCTATATGCTGAATAGTTCGTAGGACTTCGTAAAGGACTTGGCTTTTGGGTGGAAAAACGCCGTTTTTGAGTACAAAACAGCGGGTTGCCGTACCCCTCTCAAAGGGTGTTCATCTCGTTAACTTGGAGAAATAATTTGCTATATAATTTGTAACTAATTAAATATAAGGAAACAAGGTTTTGTAAAAAGCAAGGACTTTCGATTTCTGCGCGTTAAGGGGGTAAAATTAAAGCTGCTTTGTAACGGCTACAATATCATTCAGTTACGAAGTGCCGTACCCTTCTCAAAGGCTATTGCTAAAGGCTGCATTCCTGAAATTGAGGGGATGCAGCCTTTTTTCTGTTTATGCGCTGATATTTAACGAATTGCGGAGTCCTTAATTATTAAAAAGAATGTATATTAAAAGGCTCAAAACGCCCTGATTTTGCCCTTTCTTACTCCCCGGGGACTCTAAAGGACTGGGGTCGCGGCATACAATAACCCCCTATTTTATTGCAAAGGGTTAATGGTGAGTGGATTGGCTAAAAGTATATGGTTTACCCCTCTCAAATAAAAGTGGTGTTGATAATGAATGTGTTACGAACCTGACCCATAAAAAGGCTATACTTTTTCCCCTTTTCCAGCCCGGAAATCGGCAAGCTTTTTAATGATTCGCACCTCTCTGTCTCCCGGCAGACCAAGGGCTCCCCTTCGAGCGAATCCTCGGCTTTTGCCCTATTTTTGCGCCATCGGCAACAAAATTGCAGGAAACGCGCAACAAAATGCCCGCCGCGCTTGAACAGAGGGGCGGGAATTGATATCATGCCTCGTAACAGGTACTCGCTTAGTTATGACCAAGTTCCAATTCTCCAGAATCCTTGCCACCACAGCCCTGTGCCTTGCGGCGGTGGGGCTGAGTTCGTGTGTACGCAGTGACTTGGGCAATACAATTGATAGTATAGGCAAAACTGTGGCCAAGCCGCTCCCCTCCCGCATGGGTAGGGATGTGTGTTCACCTTTTGAGTGTACGGTGGAGCTGTATCGCAAGGACGGGCAACTCTATATCGACATGCCTCTGGTGTATGTATCGGAACGACGA
>JAFQGD010000025.1 GCA_017398355.1 Akkermansia sp.
CATGGATAACGCATGGCTGCGAGCAGAGGGATATATCTCGTTTTATCAACTCCTCAAACGCTGATTGGAAACCGCCGTATGCCATAAATGGCACGTACGGTGGTGTGAGAGGGGGACGAAAGTCCCCCTACTCAATTTATTCTGTCATTGGCCGGTGACGCTGCGCCACAGCTCAAAGGCAATCAGTATGCGCAGAACGAGAGCAAAAGACATACCCCATGTGACAGCCAATGTCAATTTTCCCCTTGCCGTGAGTTTTTGTGTGCGAGCCATCCAGAAAAAGGCTACAGCTTGTACCAATGCAGAAAGACACAGAGCCGCTGCTTTGGCAAAGCCCATATAAACAAGGGGCTGCGCTAGTGGCCACAGGAAAGCTACGCAGCAGCTGAGCAAATCCTCCATCCCTCCCAGCCATGCAACGACGCCACTTGGAATCATGACACAAAGAAGAAGCGTAATTTGTGCCACTTTGCTGTATCTTTCCTTTTGAGTCGGGATGTACATGGTGTAAAGCTATCATGCCTTATTTCCTGCATTCTGTCAATGCGCAACTGCAATATGTCAATCTTTCAGCTGGTTACAGATTACAAACCCTCGGGGGATCAGGAGCAGGCTATCGGCAAGCTCCTCAAATCCCTGCAGGCCGGCAACAGACACCAGTGCCTACTGGGCGTGACCGGCAGTGGAAAGACTTTTACCATGGCCAATATCATTGCGGCACAAAACCGCCCCGTTCTAGTGCTTTCACATAACAAAACACTGGCGGCCCAGCTGTACTCGGAGCTGAAATCCTTTTTCCCCCACAATGCGGTGGAGTATTTCGTTTCATATTTCGATTACTATCAACCGGAAGCATATATTGCCAGTACGGATACTTACATCGAAAAAGACAGCGCCATCAATGAAGAAATTGATCGTTTGTGCCTCAATGCAATGCGCTCATTGCTGCTGCGGCAAGATGTGATTGTGGTGGCCAGTGTTTCTTGCATCTATGGCTTGGGCGCGCCGGAAGATTACCGCAACCTGACACTTTCCATCCACTCGGGGCAGGAGATAGATCGCGATGCATTGCTTGCATGCCTCACCGAACTGCTTTTCGAGCGCAATGATTATGATTTTCAGCGTGGTCGTTTTCGCGTGCGAGGGGATGTGGTCGAGATATACCCGGCGCAAAGTGATGGGGAGGCCATTCGCGTCGAGTTCTTTGGAGATGAAATAGATGCTATTTCTTTGATAGATGCAGCAACCGGACGTGTGCGTGAACGGCTGAGCAGCTACCTTTTCTTCCCGGTGAAGCAGTATGTATCATCCCCGGAAAAACGCCTGCCGGCTATTGCCTCCATTCGCAAGGAATTGGAGGAGCGCGTTGCTTGGTTTGAGAAGCAAAATAAGTTGATAGAGGCTCAGCGCCTTAAAATGCGCACGGATTATGATTTGGAACTCATCAACGAAATAGGCTTTTGTAAGGGAATTGAAAACTACTCTCGCCATTTGGCCGGGCGTGCGCCGGGGTCTACTCCTTCTACCCTTCAAGATTATTTCCCGGCAGACCACCTTACCATCATTGATGAGTCCCATGCCACAGTACCCCAGATAGGCGGTATGTATGAGGGTGACCGCTCCCGAAAACAAGTCCTGATTGACCACGGTTTCCGTTTGCCTTCTGCTCTGGATAACCGCCCGCTGCGGTTTGATGAGTTCATGCAGCGCCAAGCTCAAATTGTATACCTGAGTGCTACTCCCGGCCCCTTCGAATATGTGAATTGCGTGCCCGGCAATCGTTCATATATTCCCATACTCAAGGCGAAGCGTGGTAATACGCATGCTCGCAGCAAGGAGGCCAGCCAAGCCATTACACATGCGCCGGAAGGATTTCGAGGGGTATTTTTCCACCAATTATCAGAGCTTCGCGTGCCTCCGCATCCTTCTTCTTCTCCGGTGGAAAGCTTTAATCCCACGGGACTGGGGCAACCACTCATTGTGGAGCAGATTATTCGCCCCACCGGGCTGCTTGAGCCAAAAATCACTCTGCTCCCGCTGGAGGGGCAGATTGACAAAACTATTGAATTGTGCCATCAGCGTGTTTCAGTGCGTGAACGCGTGCTGGTGACAACCCTCACCAAGCGCACGGCAGAGGATTTGACGGATTATTTGCGCAATGTCGGTTTACAGGTGGAGTACATTCATGCTGATGTGGATGCGATTGAACGTGTGGAAATCTTGCGCAAGTTGCGTTCCGGAAAGGTGGATATATTGGTGGGTATCAACTTGTTGAGAGAGGGCTTAGATTTGCCGGAAGTTTCTTTAGTGTGCATTTTGGATGCGGATAAGGAAGGCTTCCTGCGTAATGAAACAAGCTTGGTGCAGACGGCCGGGCGTGCAGCTCGCCACGTGCATGGTGAATGCGTGCTCTTCTGTGATGTGGTGACAGATTCCATACGCCGTTTGGTTGATGAATCCGATCGCCGCCGGAGTATCCAATCTGCTTACAATGAATTGCACGGCATTGTGCCACACACCGTGGCCAGAGCAGATCAATCCGCTTTGCGCTTGTACACGCCGGATGAGGAGGAAGAAGAGGATGTGCTGATGGCGGCGGAGGAAGAGGATGATACAGCAGCTATCCGCCGTTTGGAAAAAGAGATGAAAGAAGCCGCAGCACGGCTGGACTTCGAAGTCGCTGCCGTGCTGCGTGATAAGATTCGCAAACTTAAATCTTTGCGTTAATTATTTCTTGGTTATCGGCGGGAACGTCCGTCATCCCACCCTCGTTGCTGGTGGCGGCGCTTGGCAGCTTCTTCTTTCTTGCGGCGTTCAGCTTCTTGCTGCTGGGCCTGGGCTTCTTCTGCCGCTTGGGCTTCAGCCTCTTCCTCGCTGGGTTTTTCTTCTTCCGTCACTCCGGTGGCTTGTTGCACCTCCTTGGTGGGAGCCGCCAACTCGGCTTCCATACTGGTTTTGATGCTTTCAAAGAAGTTTTTCACGATGGCTGCAGCCATGTGACCGCCGGAAATGCGTTGGTGTGGGCGCCCTTCATAGAGTGCGGCATAGGCATAACGAGGGTTATCTGCCGGCAAGAACCCGGCAAACCATGCTAAGCGACAATCATCGGAGGCTCGGCCCCACTGTGCCGTACCGGTTTTACCTGCATTGGATACATAGCTGAGCGCTGCGCGTCGCCCGGTACCGCCATTCACAACGGCTCTCATACCTTTGCGCACAGAAGCCATGGCTCCGGCCATATCTTTGAGGTTGTTTTGAATCGTCGGGGTGAATTGGAATACTACATTGCCACTAGAATCCAGCATTTGGCGAATCAGCTGGAGCTTAGGAAGATATTGGCCATTTGCAATGCCGGCAATGGCATGTGCCACTTGCAGCGGGGTTGCGAGCAATGGGCCTTGCCCAATGGCCATGTTGGCAGCATCCCCTTGCATGAAACCTCGCCCATAGTTGCGGTGCATCCAAGCATCGTCAGGCACGTTACCGGCCTTGTCGGGGATAGGCAGCCCCGCCGTCGTACCGAAACCGAAACGGCGCGCGACTTCGCACAAACGCGCAGCGCCGAGTCGGGGCTCGCGTGTGGCTGCCACTTGATACATGAAGGGGTTGTTTGAAAGAACAAGCGCCGTTATGCAATTGATAGAACCTGTGAACTTGCTGTGGTTGCGGAACGTGTGACCCCCAATTCGCACACTAAACGGGCAGTTGATGTAGGTGCTTTCTTGGATGATGTTGTAGCGCAGAGCTGCCGCTACTGTAATGGTTTTGAACGTGGATGCCGGGGGATACACACCGGCAAAGGCTCGCGATACCAACGGTGTGTTCTTGTCATTGCGCAGGGCATCATAGTCTTTTTGAGAGATGGCCGGCACAAAGCAGTTGGGGTCAAAGTTGGGGACAGAGGCCAGTACGACCACCTCACCTGTGTGCACATCCACCATTGCAAATGCGCCACGTCCTTTGGTGTTTTCTCGCAGTGCTTTTTCTGCTATTTTTTGCCATTCAAGATTCAGGGTTGTGACCACTGTACCGCCGGGGCGGGGTTTTACCTGCAATTCATCCAGAATCTTAGAGCCTTGCTCATCAAACATCAGACGCCATATGCCCGGTTGCCCCGTAAGCTGCTTGTTGAACTGTTTTTCCAGTCCGGAGCGGCCTTCTTGGCGCTCGAAAATGGGGTCGTTGTGGTTGATAGGCCCGGTGGGCAGCTTGGCCTGTGCTCCGGTATACCCCAAAATGTGGCAGGCCGACATCTGCGCCGGGTAGTTGCGTATGTACATGGGCATCAGGTGCCCATACTCCACTTTTTCAAGCTTGCTCTGCGCGCCGGCAATTTCTTTTTTCCGGACTGTTGGGCCAACAGGGAGGGGCAACCAGCGGCGGTTGCGGTAATGATCCAGCAATTGTTCGTCCTTCTTTTCGCTTATTTTCAGCCCCAACCGTTCATAATCGTTCATCACCTTGCGGCCGATAGCGATGATGTTTTCATCACTTTCATCCTTTAATTGACCGTAGTTGATGGTGGGCTGATAGGCGATTTCCGAACAGGCCATGATTAGCCCGTTGCGGTCTGTGATAAGCCCTCGCGGTCCGGGTACGGTGAGTGACATGGTTCTTGCATTGCGCCGGGTCACAGCGTAGGCCACGCGTGAGGGGTCGTGTACGGTGGGGTCCTCCTCTGCCACAATGGGCGGGGGCTGGTCGGAGCTGATTCCTGTGGCATCAACGGGTATTTCCACATTGAGCGGGGAATTCGGATCTGCCGTTTGCTCGTAAGAATCCGCTTGCTCCACACCTTCCTGTGGTTCCGGTATGCGGTCCTCGCCACCCAGCTTTACCGTTTCAACCGTTTCTTCCACCTCGTCAATTTCAGCGACTACTTCGTTGTCTTCAATTGCAACTATTTCTTCTTCTGTCTGTTGAGGTGATGCCTCCTGCGCTAATGATACACCACCCACACACCACAGCAAACTAGCTGTGGCAACACTTATTGCAAACTTTTGCTTATATACAAGCTTCACGCCTGCAATTCTATCATGCCACCCCATGCAACGCAAGCACGAATCCCCCCATATTCAGGACTCTCCTATCAGAAAGTTGTAGCTATTGAGTTGCGGATGAATGAGGGGCGCTGGAGACCGAACGAAGGGGGCGCAACAGAGCTGTTAAAAGTGAGGGAAACAAAGAAAACGCTTGAAGCAGGGGGAGAAGTGTGGCAAAGTGTGGGGGTACAATCAAGCAGATATTTCCATGAGTACATATAAAATGATTGATGGTGGTGTGACGGCTGCCAAGGGTTATGTGGCCAATGCTCTGAGCTGTGGTATTAAAAAACCGACAGCCACACGACTGGATTTGGCCTTAGTGTATTCCACTGAACCGACAACATCTGCCGGTACTTTTACGACAAACCGTGTGCGCGCCGCATGCGTACGCGTAAGCCAAAGCCACCTGCGTCGTGGCAATGTGCGCGCAATTATCGCTAATAGCGGAAATGCCAATGCTTGCACGGGGGCCGCTGGTGTGGCCGTAGCTCGCAAGGAATGTTCAATTGTGGCTCGCCAATTGGGACTTAAAACGGCAGAGGTAGCCGTGTGTTCTACAGGCGTGATTGGTTTGCCTATGCCGATGATGCGCATTGAGTCCCGCATCCCCGAGTTGTGCAGTGATTTGTCCGCGGCCAAGGGGCATGATGTAGCATCTGCCATCATCACCAGCGATACGCGAGAGAAAGAAGTGGCTGTGGAGGTGATGATTGAGGGGAAACCGGTGCGCATTGGCTCCTGTTGCAAGGGGGCGGGCATGATTTCTCCCTGCATGGCCACCATGATCTGTCTCATCTGCACAGATGCCGGCGTGTCGCGAGAGGATTTGGAAAGCACGGTGCGAGAGGGTGTCTCTCTCTCCTTCAACCGCATCACAATTGATGGTGATATGAGCACCAATGATACGACCCTTGTCTTGGCCAATGGTGCTTCCGGGGTGGCGCTTTCTCCTGCCCATCCTGAGTGGGACAAATTTGTAGAGGCCTTGCATTTCGTCATGATGGAGCAGGCTCGCCACATTGTACAGGACGGTGAGCGTGTGACTAAGTTTGTGACGGTGCGCGTAGTGGGAGCTCCCAGCCCGCAGGAAGCCAAGCGAGTGGCGGAAGGTGTAGCGAAATCCGCCTTGGTGAAGAGCTCATGGAATGGTGGCGACCCCAACTGGGGGCGCATTATCCACGCTGTTGGGTATTCCGGTCGTCGCGTGCGCGAAGAGAAGGTGGATATTGATATTGCCGGGTTGCCTGCTTGCCGGGGTGGCGAGCAGACAGATACCCCTAGTGATGATTTGCGCGACCGCGTGCAGGCTCGCGAGTTTGAGGTGCTCATCAACCTGAATATGGGGGCTGATGAATATGTGGTCTACACCACCGATTTATCTCCTGAGTATGTGGATTTCAACCGCTCGGAATATGCCTATTGGAACCAAGCTAAGCGAGATGGCCTGACGAAATAAGCAGCTGCTTCAATTCTGCATGAACGGGGTGTTCCGCCAGTAAGGGAACGCCCCGTTCTCTTTACTGCGCGGATTGGTAATCTATGCGCACGGGTACTTCCTCCACCGGCAGACCGGCGGCAGTCAGAATATCCATAATTTGGATGAAACGCCCCATAGATGCACCGCGTGCTGCTGATACTTGAACCGTTGCATCGGGCTTGGCGCTGCGAATATCGCGTACGGCCGTGGGCAATTGATCTGCTGAGAGAATTTTGCCATCCAGCGCGATGGAACCATCGTCTGCTACCTCCAGCAGTATCTGCTGCTTGTCCCCTTTTTCTCCGGCTATGTTGTGGGTTTGGGGGAGGGCGATATCCAGAACGGTCACTTGGCGTTTAATTTCTGTGTGAACGATAAAGAAAATAAGCAAAATGGTGAGGATATCCAGCATTGGAACGATGGAAATGCCTAGTGCAGCACTCTTGCGTGTGTAGATGTTCATGTGAAGTGAATGGCAGGGTTATCCTTTGTTCACCAGTGAGAGTAGGCGTGTAAAAAAATCGTTGATGTAGGCGGCGCGGCGTTCCAAGCCTCGTTCAAAACATGTCTGGGCTATGACCCCCGGTACGGCAATGGCAAGCCCAAAGATAGTGGTATAGAGCGCTTTGGAAATCCCCATGGCAATGCCTTGCTGCGCATCAGGGGTGCCGAAAACACCGAAAATATCCACCAATCCCCACGCCGTACCGAGAATGCCGAGCATGGGAGCGATGTTGGTGATGAGGCTGATGATGGCCATGCCGGCACGCTCTGCATCTACGCGCAGGCGCAAGCGGGCCTCCGTGCGAATACTTATGTCTGCATCTTTGTGGTGCTGCAACACAAAGAGGACATCATCTGCCAGCGGGTGGGTGGAGTACATACATTGCTCTCGAAGAGAGCTTTCTGCACTGCCTATACCTTGTTCCATGCGTTGGAGATTGGGTGATAATTTCTTCAGAAAACGGTGGCTATTCGTAAAAAACAGATGATAGAAAATAGCAGCCAAAAGAATAATAGAGCAAGCAAGTAGTGGGTATCCGAAAGGGAAACAAGCATCCAGAAATTGTGATATGGTAGTAATCATGATGATGAGGTGTTAATCGAAGTTGAATTCTATAAGGAGTTCCATGAGGTCCCCTACAACATCTGCTGCAACATTGGAGGGCATGGGCGGAAGGGTGGCTCGGCGTATGGCTCCCAGTGTGAAGGATTGTTGGATGGCTCCCGCGCCCCGGCGTGACATGAGCTGCATGTTGCGCAGATACCCCCGCTTATCTATGCGGAGGCTGATGACGATAGTACCGGGGATAATATCTCCCCGGTGTTCATCACATGCGGCATACCATATACGGGCAATGCGTCTGTAAATTTCTGCCTCGTATCGGCCGCGTGGGGTGGCTGCCACGTTGAGTGATGGCTTGCGCCCCATCACGAACCTGCCGGTACTGCGGCTTCGGCGTTCGCGCGTTCGGAAACCGGCCTGCTGCACGTGGTCTGCCAGGCTGGGGTCATACACAGATACGCGGCGCGGACTTGGGATGCTTGGCCTGTGGGGGGCGGGGACATTGACATCCGGGCGCCCCTTGCGGGCGGATGGTGGGCTGGGTTGCGCTTGCGAACGGGCTTCTTCTTGGCGCGTTTGAAGCAGGGTATCTCCTTCCGGGGTGGGAGTCGGTATTTTGGCAGAGTGTATTGCCTCCGGGGTGGTGTTATTTTGTCCATCCCCCAGATTGGTGTGGTGGTTTGCCGCATTGTCGGGAACCCCTTGTCCGGGGGGGATTGTGGGAGCATCTGGCAAGGGGGATTGGATTTCTATGGCTTGCGGTGGAGTGGGGCGCGTATCGCGTTTCCCTTCATGTTCCAAGTCTCCTTCTTGGCGCTCTTGGTCAAAGGTTACAATTTCCTCTTTCATTTCTCCTTGCATGGTGGGCAAGGGAGCATCGCTACGGCGTTCGGGCGCAGAATCATCCCCTGAAGCTTGGGTATTGTGTTTCCCCTCGAAATCTGCTTTTATGGGTTTGTGTTGTTCTTCATCTGCGCTTGTTTTAGCGAATGGGCGGGCTTTTTCCTGTTTGGGCGAAGTGCGGTGGATACGGATGTTGCGTTGAGTTTGCGGGTGCTCCTCCTCTCCTTCCATACACTTTTTATTACTCATTCCCGCTCTCTCCGGGAGAGATAGTAATAACAGGACGGTTCCGATATGTACACAAATAGACAGGACGATGCACAAGCTCGCGAGCTTAAGGTGCTGTTTCCTGTTCTTTGCCTCCATGCCGCTATCAAACACCATTTCCTTCTTTGGTGCAAGTGTCTGCCGTGTCAACTCTTTGTCTCCAATGAGTCATATTCCGCAAAAAATAAGGAGATTTAACATTATTGGCTTGACGAATCCTTTTTCCGGTAATACAATCTGCCCGTCTTCGGATTCGGACTTTAAATAGAATCCTGGGCTTGAAAAGGGCCCATTTCATAGGGTAGTTGGGCAGCCGCAGATCTCACGATCTGCGGCTGACTTCGTTCTCAGAAGTGCAGAGAATGCAAAAGGAGCAATCTGTATTGTCCAGATTGCTCCTTCAAGAAAAAGATTTTCGGGAAAGAAATCAAATGAGTTCTTTGAGACGATTGACCGTGATACCCGGTACGGTAATGGTGGAACCATCGGGACGGCGCAGTATGGGCGAGCCATCGTGCTCTACGCCGGCAAAGAAACCACAGATGCGCTCTGTATCTGTAATGGCTACTACAGGGCGGCTTTCGCCCCATGCAGCTTCCAACATGTGAGTGACGGCATCTAAACCACCTTGCTGGAAATAATGGAAAATTTCTGCAATGTCGTCTCCCAGAATCGTGCGGAACTTTTTCACGGAAGGGCAGGAAGGCACCCAATCGGCCAAACGTGTGGGGGGGTCAATGGTAAGACCGTTCAGGGAATTGAGGTTGTTGAACATATTGACGCCAATGCCAATAGAAGCCATGTTGGCAGAGGGGCGTTCTACCAGAATGCCGGCCAGCTTGGATTTTCCCACCAATACATCATTCGGCCAGCGTAAGCGAAGCCCCGGAATATCGTAGGCCCGCAGAGCATCCATAATGGCTGCACCTGCCACTAGTGGCAACAGCCCCCAGTGTATGTGTGAACGAGGATCAATAGGAAGATTATACGTAACCCATAGCCCGCCTTCTTCTCCTATCCATGGCCGATTGAAACGGCCTCGTCCCTTCGTTTGACGGCGGGTACTCACAATGGTCCACGCAGGCAATTTGCGAGCCACATTGAAGGTGGACTCGCACTCATCCAATTCTTCGATTTTCCATTTTATGCTCACGGGCGTTATTCTACATCACATCGGGGGAAGCGTCCATAAAAATTACGCAATTTCGTAAATTTATTTTATCAAAGAACAGGTGGTACCCGCCAAATGCGAATACCACCAGGGAGAAAGTTGCTTTATTGAGGGGGGAATTTAACCTTCGTATAATTCTTTGATACGCTCGATGAGCGCAAATGCGTGGCTGACCATGGCTCGCGTTTCGTTGAGAAGCGTGAGGTAGAGAATGCCGTTGCGCATACCGCTGTCATCTGTTGCACTATGCATCAGGTGGCGGGTAATACAATCAGCAAAGTCATTGCCGAGCTGCTCAGTGGATTCCAGCATATTCTTAATGCCATCATAATCACCGGCTTTGAGCATATCAATCAAGTTCGGGTAGAAGCGCCCAATCTTTTCATTGAGTGCCAGCAAATCCTTGGCCTGATTTTCGTTGAGCCCTTCGTGTGTGTTGTCAATGTGGTTGAAGCTTGCTTTCACCAAAGTGAGCAAGCACTCGCAGGTTACGAGGGAAATCTCCGTAATGCGGAAGATAAGCTGCCCTCGGTCTGCTTGTGATGCCGGGATGGTGGGCAGGGTGGGTAATACTTCATTTTCCTTGATTTGCTGAATGTCTCGTTTCAGGTTTCGTGTTTTTTTGCGCAAGCGTTTCAGCGCATCACGGTCTTCTACCAAGAGTGCTTTCACCATCGCATTGTAGATGCCTACCATGCGCCCCAAACGGCCGGCAGCAGAGGCTCCGAAATCACGCATGGAGCTTTCCTTGTTCACATCCAGAAGGCGGATTTCTTCGCGTACGGAATGAGCAAAGAATGTGGATTTGATGAGCAGTACGCCGGCTGTGGTGAGCATGATGACCATGCCCCATGTGCCACCATAACCCAATACCAATGCCACAAGCAAGGCTGCCAAGCAGGCGGCAATGCCGGTGATGAGCCAACCGCCAACAACCGTGAGCACGCCCGTGATGCGGTATACCGCACTATCGCGTCCCCATGCGCGGTCTGCCAAGGAAGTACCCATGGATACCATGAAAATGACGTATGTGGTGGAGAGTGGAAGCCCCATGTCGGTGCCCACAGAGATGAGAAGCGCTGCAATGGTGAGGTTGACAGATGCACGAATCATATCGTAGTTCACATCCGTTTCTTCTTCCGGGGTAAGCGGTTTGAAGCGGTTGCCTACAAATTCTGCCACAGGACGGGGGGTGATTTTTTCGATGAATCGAGCGGTATTGAGAGCCGTGCGCACAATGACTCGCGCCGGTTGGCTGGAACCGAAGCGTTCTTTACCTTGGTTTGCAGAGGAAAGTTTCAGTTCCGTTTCTGTCACTTTGCGTGCTTTCTTGGAGAAGAAGAGAGCCAATACCATGATGAGACCTGCTCCCAGCAGGTAGTAGGCGCTGGCTGCAGCACCATCACCGGCCAAGATGTTGCCCATCTTAAGCGTGTATACCACTTCCGGTGTCACCTCGGGGGCAAAGAGCGCATCTTTTGCTGCCATGAAGACACCGATGAAGTTCACCATATCATTACCGGCAAAGGCGAGAGCCAATGATCCTGTACCGGCTAATACGGCTACACGCAAGGTGTTTATTTTGCAAATGTATTGCAGGAATGCAGAGAAAAGAATCCAGAAGATAGCAGCCCCACTCACGATAGCCGGTACTAGCCCGGCTTCGATGATGGCCTCAATATCAGACTTGAAGACACTACCTTTGAGCCCCTTGAAGAAAATGAAATAACTGATGGCGGTGAAAGCCAGACCACACCACAGCGCCCCAATGAGCTTGTACATGCGGTGGTAGCGGAATGTGAAGATGAGGCGTGCTAACCACATGACGATGGAACCCACCGTAAAGGCAATGGCCACTGAGGCAAAAATAGCGAGTACCATCTTCAGGCATCGTTCCTCGTTGATGTAATCAATGAGCGGGCAGGAGAGGAATTCTCCGCTACTGACAATGGCCATACCAATGGCAGAGCCCAGCAAAGAGAATACAAGCGAAACGGTGGTCGATGTGGGAAGCCCCAATGTGTTGAACGTATCCAGCAGGATAATGTTTGCCACCATCACAGCCAAATAAAGCAACATGACCTCGTGGAAAGTGAACATAGACGGCTCCATCACGCCGTTGCGCGCCACGCTCATCATGCCGCTAGAGAAACATGCGCCCAAAAGGACACCCACTGCTGCAACGGTTACAGCTTGATTATAGGTCCCGGCGCGACAACCCAGTGAGGAATTGAGGAAGTTGCAAGCATCATTACTCACGCCGACAATCAGCCCGAAGACTGACAACAGCGCCAACATACCGAAGATGACGTAGTATATTTCCATGGTACTTGCCCCGTTTCTACCATGTTCTGCCATGTAATACAAGAAAAATAATGTGACGATTAGCAGAGTGAGTAGACCCTTTTTTCTTTTTTCTTTACACACAAAGCTTTCTTCGTTATAGTCATTGGTATGAAAAGTCAATCGGTTTTAGTTACATTGGCCTTGTTATCCGCAACTTTGCATGTTTCTGTAGATGCTAAGCAGGCATCGGCCGGGGAAATGTTTACGGAGCTTGCTCAGCCGATGTCTAAAAAGGATGCAGACCTAGTTGCTCGGCGTGGCGTGTTGGGGGCTTTGGCGTATGTGCCGGTAGAAACGGATGGATTTATTGCTTTTGCTGATATGGGGAAACATATAGGTAGGGCCATATCCGGCGGTATGTTGTTGGATCAGCCGGTGGGACCGGTGCCACCGGAAATATTGGCATTGAAAAGTGTAGCTGTGAGTATGGGCGCCGGTGGGGCAGATGGTTTGCGTTTGCTATTGCCCGTGCTTGCTTCTGCTTCTCATCGGGAGGACGGTGTAGAAGGCTGGGTGGATGAGGCTGATTCAGCAACGGCGCAAAAGATGAAAGAGGCGATACAGCAGTTGGTGGAAGAGCAAAAGAGGAATGCTGTAGAAGATTTCCGGAATAACTGGCAGCTTAAGTCTATTTATGCTGTCGTTTCTTTGGATGAGAAGCAGCAAAAGCAGGTGGAACAGTGGGCCAACATGATAGTATCCATGCTCTTGGTTTCGTATGCTGATCAGGCTGAGACGTTGGAGTATGGGGCCTTCCGTGGTGTAAAAATCAAAAATGCCCCTGTTACACAAGGAGCGGGGAGAGACATCTGCATCATGGTGAAATCGGTAGATTCTTCGCTTGTTGTAGTGTTGTGTGGCAATCCTCAGGAAATTCGCGAGCCCGGTACAATAGAGCAGTCAGCGCTTGCTTCGTGTGCACTTTCTGCATGTGATGCCTGTTTGGATGATTTGTTTTTTGTGAGCCACAGTAGCCGGGATATGGTGCGCGTGATGGAAGAATGGAATCGCAGCAGCATATCTCATACGGCAGATATGGCGCGGCGTATTTTTGAGGTGTTGGGGGCAGCTGATGCGGCACAAAAGGTGGCGTTTGATAAGGCTGCAGTCGGTGTCAATGTGCTGCTGGAGCAGGTGTTGTCTGCATGTGGCGCTCAGCAAAATCAGGATAATACATTACTGTGCCGCATTAACAAGAAGAATTTGGTGTTGGAATATAGCGGTGATGCGATGGGAGCCGCCTACGAACCCGGTGTCTTGCGCTATGCCGCGCAGGCAAAGACCGCAGACAATATCCTGTATGCGGAGTCCACTCCTTTCTCTAGTAAAACGCCGGCCCCGAACTGGGAAAAAATACTCTCTGCTTTGTTGGATGTTGGGCGAGGTTATTCTTTGACATTACCTGCCGAAAGTAGAGCAGATGATGAAAAACTGTGGCGTACTTTGGAGGCGCTGCAACCGGAGTTTAATATGCTGGGACAAGCGTTTTCGACGGTTGGTAGCGGGTTGGGAAGAGGCGGTGCTGTACTCATAGATTCAGCGGCTGGCTTGCCTTCTTTCTTTGGAGGATCTCGCAACAATCAGATTGCGATGCCTCGGTTAGCCTATTGTCTGCCGGTGACGCAGCGGGACTGTTTGTCACGAGGGTGGAATGAAATACTCACTGCTGCAGAGGGCGTGGCTGAAAAGTTGTTTGGGAGTCGCTTATTGATAAAGGCGCTTGCATTTCCATCAAAAAAAGTAGGAGTGGCTGATTCTTATAGCCTGTATATGCCGATATGTACGGAAAATATGATACCTAATGTAACGGTGAGCGATTCCGCTTTTGTTGCAGGTACATCATCTGCTTACAATGAAAAATTAGCAAATGAAGCCACGGGTACTACGAAGTACCAGGGGGCTGTATTCGCCTTGCATTTCGAAAATCTTGCATCCACCTTGCGTGGAATTGCAGATTCCTATCGTTCCCGCATTCCGGCGGAGGAAGAGGCTGTCCCCATGGCTTTCTCTGATGATGTAACACCCGTAAGCGAGGAAAAATCAACCGCAGAGTTAACCACGTTGGAAAAGGTGTCTGAGACTCTGGAAGAGTTGGCGGTAGCTGCTGAGTTGACTGCCGATTTGGCGGAAAGTATGTATGGCTCTATTACCATTTCTGCCGACCGATGCACGCTGCGTACGGTTGTGAACTTGCAGCAGAAGTGATTTTTTCGGTCAGTTTGAGCCACCTCCGCACCTTCGTTCCCGTGCGAAATGGGAGGGTACGGTTTTTTATCGCCGACGGCGGAAATAACCGCGTTCCCGGGGCCTCAGCACCAGGAGAGCCACTGCCCAGCACGCCCAGCATATCGAAGCGGTTGTCACGCTGAACCACACTCCGTTGGCAACACAAATGCTGGTTTGCCAGTATAAAGCAGCCAAACTGCCCAGAATGATGAGAAACCGCAAGATACCGGGTAGCCACGGAAGTATCAATAAGGCAAGCGCTATGCAGGCGGTGGCAATGGCGGGAATCCACACGTTTGTCTGGACTTGGGCCGGTTCCAGTACTCGCCCGCCACAGGGGCGAGCTGTTTTGGTGTATTCAATTTTTTCTTTTCCGATGAGCTGGGAGGTAGTGGCGGCCAGAAGCTGGAGCCTTTCAGCGTTTTCTCCACCCTCATGCGGTTGAGCGATGACGATGCAGGGCTTGTCTCCTAATGTTTTGACTTGCTCGCTTTTGCCACCCACAACATCCGCTAAAGGTATGTCTGTGGTGATGGCATGAGTAATGCGTGTTCGCCCGTGTTCATCCAATGGCAGACTGCGGCCACCAAAGCGGATATCGCGTCCTAAGCGTACGCCTACGTCTGCCGGGGTGAGTCCCAAGTGCATGAGTGCCAAACGCAGGGGGAGTGTGGGGATTGTTTCACCATTCCAGCGCATGAGCAAAGGATAAGATATCTCTGCAAGGGAGGATGGCTTCTGGGTTAGCGGCTCATCATCAAGCCAATCGGGAGCCCAAGTTACCTTGAGGGCATCCGGAGATGCGGCCAAGCCATTGGGGTAGGGTTTGTTGGCGGCGGGCAGGCCGGTGGGGTCGCCTTCAACCTGGTCTGCGGGGATAGAAATGCTGCGCAGAGCCACCGGAGTGAAATCCGCTTGGGCGGCAGTGCGACCTCGCAGCCCTATGACTGCACTGTCGAATCCTTGTAAGGCTTGGCAGAACATCTGGCGCGCCATGTCGCCCGGCTCTTCTTGCCACACAAAGGGTGCTGATACACCCACGGAACGAGCCCCGGCCTGCGACAGATAGCGCAGTATGACTGCCATATCCTGGGTTTGTAGAGGCAGGGCTGCAAAACAATTTTGCGCTGTTGTATCGCTGAGTTCCACTTTTCCCACTGCCGGGCAGATGAGGGTGCGTTTTTCATTCAGCACCGTTTCCATCTTCAACTCTTTACCGGGGATGCGGAGTTGGGCGTGTTCCTGTTTCTGCCACCCGTTCATATGCCCAATGAAGTCAAATACGGCTGTATCAGCTTCGGAGAAAAAGCTTTTACCGGCAAACCAGATACCGGCTATGAGGATGCTCCAAAAGACCCAGCCCTTGAGGCTTATAGAACGGCTTGTAGACATGCTGCTGCTTGGGCTGCGGGTGAGCCGGCGGGGGCGAGAGAAATGGCCTGTCTAAGGGCGCTCAACCCCGCCGGTATGAGGTCGAGATACCATTTTTTGTGTTGATGAATGCCTATGTTAGCATAGGCACCCAGCGCTTGCATGATGCGTTGTAAGGCGCAGGCTGCGTAGATGCTGCGGTCGATGCGCAGGCCTCGCAGTTGTTCCCAGTATAGCAGAAGCTCAGCCTGCTCAGCCGGGCTTAGTTGCATGTAGGGATCCAGCAGCAGGGAGGCCATATCATATTCCGGCCTACCTGCTCTCATGCCTTGGAAATCGATGAGCCAGGCATCTCCTTGATAAAGCATGACGTTTTGGCTCTGAAAATCTCTGTGTACGGCAGAAACCGGTAGTGCCGCCAAATATTCTGCCAGTGATACCATGGCTGCTTGCTGCATGAATGCTGCGGCTTCTTTGCCACAATATGTTTGTAGATAATGCTCAGCAAAGTACCCTTGTTCCCAGCGATAGAGAGCCACGTCAAATCCGGGCTGTAGCACCCAGTTTGGTTTGCAGGTGTGCAGCTTGTGAATGGATTGAATCGTCCGGACGTAGGCTTCTCTTCTTGTATGCCAATTTTCTTGTTTGAGGCTCAGCAGGTCTGTTTTGCCTAAATCTTGCACCAAGCACGCGCCGCAGCCGTTTCCGCAATCCAATTCTTCCAGAATGGCAGGTACGAGGACGCCTGCTTTTCTGAGCCCATGTGCAGCAGGTAAGAATGAGTTGTTGTCAGCGCGCTCAGGTGTCCAATAGATGCCGATGCACCCGGGTAGCCGGGAGCTGCGCACAATGGCTCGCCCCGATGCCCCCGCTGCGATGACTTGTAGGCTTTCCGGGGGTACCATTAGCCCCGCATGTTGTTGCATGAGTCGGGCTAGAGTCAATCGCGCTTGTTCGGAAATTTGGTACATGGGGCAGGGGAATACTGCAAAATCAGGTGGAGGAATCGCTGTCGCCTTTCATCTGCGCCTTTTGTGCTGTTTTTTTGATATTTCCGGTGGTGTCGTTGCCGGACATCAGGATGGGACCATGCCCCATTACTGCACTCTTCTCACACTGCACAGCAATCTGGGTGAGCAAATACAGCGCTGTGCCCACGGCCAAAGCCCATCCTTCCATGGCAAGGCCATTCAGGAATGCTGCGTAGTCTTGCATTGGCTGCTGGTGTTGAAGATATGCCACCATTTTCACCACTCCGCAAAACGCGAAAAAGGCAGAGGTTAAATATCCCAGTAGTACAGCAATAGCCATGCGCTTATTGTATCAGATTAGAGGGTTATGTCAAGCCGTGCGCTATCCTCACGCCATGCAGGAAACGCTCTGTTGGCGGAGCAGATGCTCGCAGAGCACGAGCCATGCCATGGCCTCCACTATAGGAACAGCTCGGGGTAAAACACATGGATCGTGCCGGCCTTTGCCTCGCAGTTTTACCTCTTGGCGGGCATCATTCACAGTATCTTGCTCTATCATGAGCGTGGCCGTGGGCTTGAAGGCCATACGCATGTTGATATCCTCCCCATTGGAAATGCCACCCTGAATACCGCCGGAGCGATTGGTGCGGGTGCGCACACGTTCGCCTTCCATGTAGAATTCATCATTGTGCTCGCTACCACAACAGCCTGCCGCTGCAAATCCTGAGCCCACCTCAAAGCCTTTGCATGCCGGTATGCTCATCATGGCATGCGCAAGGGTAGCTTCCAATTTATCGAATACGGGGTCTCCCAAGCCTACGGGGGTATTGCGCACTGTGCAGGCAACCACTCCGCCCAACGAGTCTCCTGCGCTGCGAGCTTCGCGGATGAGTTGAGCCATTTGCTCTGCGCTTGCAGTATCTGCTGTGCGCACAATGTTGCTTTCCACAACCGTGCGCTGTACTTCCTCCGCCTTTGTGGGGCACACGCAATGGCGCACTTGCTGCACCCATGCCAGTACATCTGTTTCCGGAGCCAGTGCTTTCACGACTGCACGCGCTACAGCTCCGGCTGCGACTCGCGCGATAGTCTCACGCGCGCTGGCTCGCCCACCCCCGGCCCACGCGCGAATGCCATACTTGGCATCGTAGCAGAAATCTGCGTGCGAGGGGCGGTACGTGTGCTGCATCTCATCATAGGCAGAGGAGCGGTGGTCTTTGTTGCGTACCAGCAAAGCAATGGGGGTGCCCAAAGTCAGTCCATCCAATACGCCACTGAGAATCTCTACCTTATCTTCTTCAGAACGGGGCGTGACGATGTCGCTCTGACCCGGGCGTCGGCGGTCCAGCTCTCGTTGAATATCCTCTACTGCCAGAGGAACTCGGGCCGGACATCCATCTATCACAACACCCACTCCCACGCCATGGGATTCTCCCCATGTGCTGATTTTGAAAACGGAACCAAATGAACTGGACATAATCTTGTGCGGAGGATGATACCTGATGCCTGTGGGAAAAGCAAGTGCGTATTATTCTTTGTGGAAACTGCGAAGGTATTGCCAATTGATTGCGGCCAGGTAGCCGGTGAGTACCATGTTGAACCACATGCCGCTGATGAGACATAATAGACAAAGTGCGCATGCCAAGACGAGTCCCACCATGCTGGCAATACGATAGTTATCTAATAGCGTGCCGAGCAATTTACCGCCATCCAGCGGGAAAAGCGGGAGCAGGTTGAAGATGCTCCAATACACGCAGATGATGAATAGGGTGTAGTAGCAGTTGAGCCAGAAAATGGATAAACTCCCGCTTTCTACGGCTTCTATGAGGGGGCTGTATGCCCAGTCCGCTATGGGAAGTCCCAGCGGTTCAAATATTGATATGATGACTCCGGCTATGGGATTGCCCAAATGGATTAGCCCCATGACAAATCCGCCCAAGATGCCCAGTAGCAAAGAGGCCAACGGTCCTGCAAGCACCATCAAAAAATAGCCCCGGCGCGTGCGCGGAGGGTAGGGAGTGTAGGTGACTCCTCCCAATCCGGCGATTTCGATGCTGGGGGGGCCACTCCCCAAAAAACGCCCGGTGAGCGCGTGCCCAAATTCATGCACTAGCAAACAAAGCATGCCGGATACCACAAAAATCAGCACATGAGATACATCTGACCCGTTGCTGATGCCCAGCCCTCCCCCCAATAGTGCCAACACAAGCCAAGAGAAGGGGCGTATGAGAACCGGTACCCCCAAAAGTTCAAAATAGAGACTACCCTTTGGTACAGAAGAACATTGCATGCCCTTTTTTACCCTAATTCGCCTTTTCTTGCAATGCTATTTGACAAAAAAATGAATTTTTTTCAAAAAAAAGCTTGCAATCTATGTGAAATGGGAGTAATATTTGCCCGCACCCATTCCGATGGGGATAGCAAATCCGGCGTAGCTCAGCGGGAGAGCGGGTGACTGTTAATCACTAGGTCGTTGGTTCGATCCCAACCGCCGGAGGAAAGGGGCCTTGCAAGCGAGAGTTTGCAAGGCCCCTTGATTTTTCTTGATTTTTGCGCTCAGCGCTCTACAATCGCCCCTGATGAGGATGAAACTGACCATGCTTGGTACGGGCAATGCTGCGGTGACCCACTGCTATAATACTTGCTTTGCATTGCAACAGGGAACTGAAACATTTTTGGTAGATGCCGGTGGGGGAAATACGATTCTTGCGCAATTGGAAAAGGCGGATATTTCTCTGGATTCTGTTCACCACTTGTTCATTACGCATGCTCACACAGATCACATTTTGGGGTGCGTGTGGGTGGTGCGCATGATTGCGCAAGCTATGAATAGCGGGAAATATGCCGGTAGTTTGAATGTATGGGGCGCTGCTCCGGTGTTGAATGTACTGGAGTGGATTTGTCGGCATACTCTACCAGACAAAGTGTGCGTACATTTAGGTGTTGATATCATTTTGCATGCGCTGGAGGATGGCGCTTCTTTCTCCGTCTTAAATGGCATTCCTGCAACAGCTTTCGATATTGGCTCCACCAAGGCGTTGCAATTTGGCTTCCGATTACAACTGCCGAATGACCTTTCGTTCGTTTGTTTGGGTGATGAGCCCTTCAATGAGCGTACCCGCTGCTATGCAGAGTGCGCAGATTGGCTCCTTTGCGAGGCCTTTTGCCTCTATGCCGACCGCGAGCGCTTTAAACCATACGAAAAACACCACAGCACCGCATTGGATGCCGGCCGCCTCGCCGCGGATTTGAGGGTCAAAAACCTACTCCTCTACCACACGGAGGATAAAACTCTTGCATCCCGTAAGTCCGCTTATTCCCTTGAAGCGGCAACTCATTTCGCTGGCTCTATCTACGTGCCGGATGATTTGGAGAAAATCTACTTGTGATGGGGCGAATGCGGAAAGGTGGAGACAATGCTTTTTGCCTGTAATCGTGTGTCCTTAATTCTAAAAGCGACTTTCGCCAAGTGTAACCTATGTTGAGTGGCGCGCACTACTGCTGATTCCTCCGAACTTTTATCAATATTCCAATGTAAATAAATTGAGTTTTTTTCTGTACATCGCATTTCAAATGCGATAATTTCTAACAGTCTCTCTATTAATTAATAGAAACAAACAAAAAGTGATACGCTTTACCCTTAAAATTAATCAAAGTGCACGATTTATTAGTTGATTGCGTGAAAAGAGCTGTACATCGCATTTGAAATGCGATATACTCAGCGCGCGAAACAAACTAAATAAATACTGCTGTGCTGTTCAATTCGTGGGAATTTATCATACTCTTGGTGATAACCTTGATTTGCTTCTATTCTGTGCCACAATGTGCAGCTCGGAAGTGTATACAGACAACGGTATTTATCATCGCCAGCGCCATTTTTTATGCTTGGGAAGATTGGCGTTTACTTATTCTTCTCCTTTTATCCTGCGGGGGCAATGCTGTAGCTACAGTACATATCCTGCGAAAGCGAATAGCGGGAGATGAAAGCGGTGTAAAACGATGGGTGAAAGGAACTGTTGCTGCTAATTTACTGCTGCTGGGTATCTTTAAGTATGCAGGCTTGATGC
The DNA here is from genome assembly GCA_017398355.1 of Akkermansia sp. GTDB lineage: Bacteria > Verrucomicrobiota > Verrucomicrobiia > Verrucomicrobiales > Akkermansiaceae > Akkermansia. The sequence goes on from JAFQGD010000025.1 coordinate 20,851, forward strand.
TGGGGCTGGTTCCCGGCATTCCTGATTCCTGGGTGCAGTGGGCATGCTCAATACCTCTACCCATTGGTATTTCTTTTTATACTTTCCATGGTATCAGCATGGTTGTTGATATGAGCCGTGGCAAGGTACATGCATATGACGGGATGCTGGACACCAAAAAAAAATCCGGCCTGTATATAACCACGCTGCGTGATATGGGCTTGTATCTGCTTATGTTCCCACAACTGATTGCAGGCCCCATTATCAAAGCTCACTATTTTTGGCCGCAACTCAAAGAAAAACTTTGGCATGCCATTGATTGGTCTCGCGCCTGCCGTTATTTGATTACGGGGTATTTCTTCAAAATGGTGGTGGCCGATAATTTAGCCCCGGTAACAGAGATGCTGGTATCTGCTCGGTATGTACAGAGTTCTGATGGCATTATTCTTTTGATTCTTCTTTTGGGCTATAGCGTGCAAATTTTTGCAGATTTTTGCGGCTATTCGATGATCGCCATAGGATTGGCATCGTTGTTTGGGTATCGATTCCCCATCAATTTTAATTTCCCCTACATCAGCACCAGTCTTACGCAATTCTGGCAGCGCTGGAATATGACCCTTTCTGCCTGGCTCAGAGATTATTTATACATCCCATTGGGGGGGAATAGAAAAGGTCGCGCACGCACCTACGTCAATCTTTTTCTGGTGATGTTTTTGGGTGGCCTTTGGCATGGGGCTGATTGGAAGTTCGCGTTGTGGGGTAGCCTGCATGGTCTTGTCCTGGCCTTGGAACGTTTGGTTGGGCAGACAACTTGGGGGAAAAAGTTGAGGATTCCGCAGTGGATATCAATTCCGTACTGCTTGTTTGTTGTGTGCTCCTTGTGGATTACGTTCCTGATGCCAGATATAGAGATGGTGGAGCTGTTCTTCCGGCAAGTGTGTACGAATTTCTGTACCTCTTTATCTGGCGTATTCATGAGCAGGGATGTGTATTGTGTGCTCCTTTTTTCCTCCTTTGTTCTCGTGTATCACATATGGGGCTGGATGCGCGAAAATAAACAGCAACACCTGCCGGTTTATCGAGGTTCCCTGTCATATCCGGGAGCGCTTGTGTATGGATTCATGCTCTTTATGATTCTCACGAACTCCGGGCCTCAATCCGGCTTTGTTTATTTTCAATTCTGATGAACGTTACCCTCAAAAAGAAAAGGCGTTGGTACCTTGTATTGACCGCAATACTGGGGTGTTTGGCCTGTTTGGGAATACAGCGTAGCCTTTTCTGTTGGCTGGAAAATCATCGCGGCAACTTTGTGTCGCCGCTGGGCTTAGAAATCTCTTTGATTCGTTTGCAGAATATTCAAAAGTTGAAAGGGGATACTCTCATGATGGGCTCTTCCATCACGGAGCGTTTCCGCTCGAATGAAACAACTGCTGTGCTGGGAATCCCCGGTAACTCTTTCGTGTCCGGCTTGGAGCTGATGGAGAATGTGGTGGAGTTTCCTGTCGGAACAACCTATATCCTGGAAACAAACAACATTTTGAATGAACCCAATGAACTGGTGCTCGTTGATGCGAGGAAGTGGGATTTTCGCGTGTTTCGAGGCAGCCCCCATTTTTCCGTTGCGGCAAAACCCAGCAATCTGATATTGAGCTACTTGGCGTTTGTTCTACGACCCGGAGCGGATAATTCTTCCACGAACTGCGATGCTGTTCCGGCTCTTTCGCCTGAGCCCTTGGTTCAGGTGAACGACATGACAGCCGAAGAACAGACAGAATGGAGGCGGGTAATAGATGGCGTGCGCAAGATACGCCAAAAAGGTGGTCGTATATGCATGGTTCGTTTGCCGGTCAGCGATGCCTCACGCTATCAAGCTTCGTATGAGGCTGCTTGCAAAATTGCTAAATTTGCGCAGATCCCTGTGTTGAATTACAATACTCCCTATTGGCGAAACTCTCTGCATTTCACGGACGGCACGCATTTGGATTCCAGAGCCCGCAGTACATCGATGTTTCGTGATGTGATTGTGCGCGATGCCAAAAATTGCGCTCGCTGAGTTCCGACCACAAGTAAAACGCCCTCGGCCGGAATGAGCCGAGGGCGTTTTGCTTGTGGTCGGAAATGAGAAAACTCACAGGCGGATGGCGGCAGAGCTCCAAGTGAGGCCGGCACCGAAGGTAACCATCAGCACGATGTCACCCTTCTTGGCGCGCCCGGAGCGGATTGCTTCGTCCAAAGCAATGGCACAGGCGGCGCCGGAGGTGTTGCCGTACTTTTGCAGATTGATGAATACGCGATCCTGCGGGATGCCGAGACGCTGAGCCACGGCGTTGATGATGCGCAGGTTGGCTTGGTGCGGAATCACAAGAGATACATCTTCCGGCTTGATGCCGGTGCGGTTGATGAGGGAGAGGGCAGAATCCTTCATGTGTGCAACCGCATGGCGGAATACCTCGTTGCCGCGCATGGCCAAGGTGTAGAGCTTCTCGTGGATGTTTTCCTCTGTGGTGGGAATGGCAGAGCCACCACCCGGTACCATCAACAAATCTGTCAGCGTACCGTCTGCACCAATATCAGATGCGAGAATGGCGCTGTCGCCCTCAATGCCTGTGCCGGTGCGCAACACGGCTGCGCCTGCGCCATCACCGAAAAGTACGCAGGTGGTGCGGTCTTCCCAGTTCACAATGTGACTCAGCTTCTCTGAAGATATAATCAGCGCGGTACGAGCTTGCCCACAGCCAATGTACTGCACTGCGGTTTTCAACGCGAACAGGAAGCTGGAGCATGCGGCGGAAATATCAAATGCGGCTGCGTTGACGGCTCCCAAGTTGGCCTGCACATAGCAAGCAGTAGAGGGGGTGAAGGTATCGGGGGTTACGGTGCCCACAATAATCAGGTCAATTTCTTCTGCCGTTACCCCGGCTGCTTCCATGGCTTTGCGAGCTGCTTGCGTAGCCATATCACTCGTCTTTTCGTTGGGGGCGGCGATGCGGCGCTCCTCGATACCGGTGCGCTCTATAATCCATTCGTTAGAGGTCTCTACCATCTTCTCCAAATCAGAGTTGGTGAGCCGCTGCTCCGGTACGTATGACCCCGTGCCAATCAGGGCTACCGGCAGTCGTTTGAAGGGCTTTGTAAGATCATTCATAGCTCGTGTTGTGAGCAGGGGGATGTTTTGCAGACACAGAATGCCTATCCCCGCTCTCAGGCTTCAATCTACCATAAAGCTAGAGCCATGGCGAGCTTTTTTTGTGTTCTTCCCTTTCTTTCCTTTGTCAACTTTTTCGGTGCGTGCAGCATTTTTGAAAAAACTTAGCAATTCTGTACAATCTTGCTTGACATCTCTGTAACTTCTGCTACAATTCTTCGCGCGCTGCGACGGTAACGCAGCCATCCATTATTATGAAGGCAGACCTCCATCCCAAGTACAATCCCGTTGTGTTCGTGGACATTACCACGGGCCGCCGCTTCATCACCCGTTCCACTGTCACTTCCGCTAAGACGGAGGTTATCGACGGTGTAGAGCACTACGTTGTTTCCTGCGGTATCACTTCCGACTCACACCCCTTCTTCACGGGTAAGAATCAGTTTGTGGATACCGAAGGTCGTATCGACAAGTTCCAGAAGCGTTTCGGCGCTGTACGCCGTGCCAAGAAGCCTTCTCTGGCCTAAAATCTTTTCTACTTTCTATTTTAAGGTTCAGAACCGTGGTTGGATGCGTCCGACCACGGTTCGTTCTTTCGCGTGCGCGTATATTTGAGTGATGCCTCAATTTGCAGTTGAAGAAAAGGTGCAGAGCTGATAGAATAGCCACGTACCACTATGAAGTATTTTTCACTAGCCGGGCGACTCTTGCTTCTTGCCGTCATCTTGACTGCATGTGGCTTTGCTGTGTGGCTGTGGAATCGAGCAGAAGAATTGGCTGCACCGGTGTTGCAACCCATTAATCAATCCTATGTAGGCTATTCCAATGTACCGAATAAAGTGTTGGGGCTGAAGTTGGAAACTTTTAAGTTCAAAGGCTGGGATGGGGGAGAAGTGCAAGCCGTCATAGCGGAGCAGGAGGGGGAGGAATCCTCCCGGCAGCTTTCCGTCATCGGTGATTTAACCGTCAACAAGGCCGAGGATTTGAACCGCATAGATTATGTGCTCATATGTGTGGATTGGGATCATGGCATCCGCTCGGCCATTCCCTTGGCTGAATCATTTACCGCAGCTGGGCTCAAGTGTGTGTTGTGGGATCCGCGAGGAACGGGAGACCGCCGCCAGTACTGCACGCATGGGCTCAAAGAATGTGCAGATGTGCCGAAGCTGATAAATGAGTTGGTAAGCCGGAGTGGCAAGGAGAATCCTGTCATCGTCGGTGTGGGGCAGGGCTATGGCGCGGGGCTGATGCTACAGGCTGCGGCAGAAGAACCACGCATTCAGGGTATCATATCGGTAGATGCATGTGCTTCCCTCCGCGAATCCGTGGAACGCACACTCCCCGGGGGGCGGGCGCTTTCCCCTCTCACTATTTGGCTCATGGATATTCGTATAAACAGCTGCGTGGGCATAGAGTGTTTTGATGTAGCGCCGGTGGAAAGTGCATCTCGCATCAGTCGCAACGTACCTGTTCTTGTGGTTAACCTTGTGCAGGATAACCCCGTGAGTACCATTAAGGATGCCCTGACGATTTATCGCCAGTTGCCAAGCGATTTGCGCGAGGTGTGGACGATGGCCGGGGCCGGGGATGCGTTGGATGCTACGCATCGTTCTGTGCCCGTGGGCAAAGGGCCCGATGGTCGCCCCCGCATGGTGGAGATAGGCCTGTTGCGCGATTCTGACTGCGCTGCCGTTTCCATGATTCATTGGCTCAATGATCAATTTGTTCCCACCTTGGATGCTCCGTTGACGGTGGCACCGCCTCGTCCTGAATTAACTCCTGATTCTCATCTGTAAGCACACGCGCCATGTCATCATCTTATTCTACCAGATCGGTTGATGCAGTGCCGGAAAGGCATCAGAACCGCAAGCGCAGGGGGTATGAGCTGACGCGCCAGCGAGACATGCTCCCGCTGGCTCTTGGTGCGGCTTGCGCGGCCATCGTGTTGCATGTAGCAATCTTCCTGTATGCTCCGTCCATCATCCTGCTGCCTTTTAGTACAGTATTGGATCCTCAGGAGCGTGTGGAGGATGAGATAATCCGCGTTTTTGTGAAGGAAAAGCCGGAGGAGGAGTATGCAGAAGCAGAGGATTCCGAAGCACCTGTGGATGCCCCCCAAGAGATTGAACAAATTGAGCAGGAACCCACGGAAATAGATATATTGGATATCGAGGTGGAGGACCTGACCATGGCTCCCGGAGAAACTGATTTGGCGGTGCCGGAACCCATCAATACCCCGGAGGAGGTTACCCCCATCTCCGATATGAAACCCAGCGAGTTGAATTTGGATGAGTTTGCCCCCGCACCCATGCCAGAGGAGGCTCTTTCCATGCCTGAGCCTACCCCGGTGAATAGTAATGTGGTGGTGGCTAATGCAATGGCGCAACCGGAAGATATTCAAGAAGCATCTCGCCTCATGGATGATGAATTGCGCCGCCAGGCCAAAGAAGCCAATTCCAAGCTTCCCGGCGATACCCGCAGCCTTGCCGAGCTAATGGGGGTGAGCAACCCCGGCTCCAAGTCCGGTGTGGCGCGTCTGGGGACGGACGTTTTGTTTGCCTTCAATGAGAGCAGGCTCAAGAATTCTGCCCGCATCCCCATGTTGCAATTGGCCGCACTCGTGCAGAAAAACCTGAATACGCATTTCATCATCGAAGGGCATACGGATAGCTTTGGCTCGGTGCAGTACAATGCCTTGCTTTCCATGCAGCGCGCCGCCGCCGTGCGCGAGTGGTTGCGGGGCAACGGTGTGCCGGTCGAAAATGTACACATCCGCGCATGCGGCAACATGACTCCCTTTGTCAGCACCAAGGGCACACGCGACCAACAGGCCCTCAACCGCCGTGTGGAAATTCACATGCGCAAGAAAGATGAAAAGCTGCCCCCCGGGTGCGCTCCGCATACCTACAAGGTAGATTTGGAAACGCCCGTATCCGTGCAGATTGCATCCGGTATCACGGTGCCGACCACTTTCTCATCTTTCTCTGCCAAGCAACAAACTGCTACTACCCCGGCACCGGCTGCAAAGTCCGGGAATCAGCCGAATGCCTCCATTCGCAGCCGCTTGCGCAATGCCACCGGTAAAGGTAAAAAGAAATGAACAGCAACATCGAGGAGCTGAGCCTGCCGCCCGGCGTGGCAGCTCCCTTTGCGGGGGAGTGTCGCTACTTGGTATCTTTGGATTTTGATGGCACCTTGTGGTGCGAACAAACGCGCCAAATCCCGGCTCCCTTTTTTGAAATGATGCAGCGGTGGCGGCCTTTCGGGGTGCGTTGGGGAATCAACACCGGACGCAGCCTGCCCTACCTCATGCAGGATTTGATGTCTTCATCCCCTCATCTGCCGGATTTCATTTGCACCTGTGAGCGCTACATCTACATGGCAGATGCGGCTGGGCGACTCCTGCCGGATGCCGTCCACAATGCAGAGTGTGCCTCCATCAACGCTTCTGTGCGCGCCCGCTTTGCGCCCATTTTGCAGCATACCATGGAGGGGCTCAAGCTCCGGCATCCTGAATGGCAATGGGAATATGCAGCAGATGATCCCCTTTCCATTGAAGCAATAGATGCGGCCACGATGGATGCTATGGCACCGGATATGAACAGCCTGGCCGCGCAAGATGCTACCATATCCCTGCAACGCGCGGGGCGTTATCTTCGCTTTGCTGATGCTCGCTTCAACAAAGGCACCGTGTTGCAGCGTGTTGCTGCCCGCTGGGCGGTCCCTGCCACTCGTATCGCCATCTTGGGTGATGGACACAACGACCTGCATGCCTTCCAGACTTTGCCCCAAGCCTTTTGTGCAGCCCCCTCTACAGCACACCCGGAGGTTTGCTCTTGGTTGCAGGCGCACGGCGGCTTTGTCTCCCCGGAACCCGGTGTGTTGCAGGCCTTGCAACACTGGGCGAACCGGGCAATCTGTGCAACTCTTTAATGCAGGCAGGTGCGCATGCTCAGCGTAGAGAGCAGGGCAGTAAAGCGGGCATAGTCGCTTTCTTTATCTGCGGAGACGAGGGCAAATTGGTACTCGCCTTGGCGGGCATCTTCCATGGCTGCATTGTGCAAACGGAGTTGGATGACATCTTCTGCATCCGTTTGGCGGCCACGGAGGCGGGCCTCCAGCTCTGCGGCGGGTACGTGGATGTAGACATCTGCGTAGGCTTTGCTGATGATTTCATCCGTGCAGGCGCGAATGGAGGCTGCACCTTGTACATCAATATCCATCACGACGTTCTTGCCGGCCAAAAGTAATTTTACAATATCAGCTTTGAGTGTGCCGTAGGAGTTGCCGTGCACTGTGGCATGTTCCAAAAATTCGCCACTTTTTACCTTTTCTGCAAACGATTCGGGGGAGAGGAAGTGATAGTCCACACCATCCTGTTCACCGGGGCGGGGTTGGCGGGTGGTGCAGGAGATGGAGTAGGAGGTGAGCCCGGCAGCCTCAGCGCGGCGGCAAAGGGTGGTTTTGCCGGAGCCGGAGGGGCCGGATACAATGAGAAGTGTTCCAATCATGGTTGAGGTGTTATTCTACGTTTTGAACTTGTTCGCGGATTTTTTCCAGCTCGGTTTTGGCTGCTACAACGATTTGGGCTAACTCTGCATCGTTGGCCTTGGAGCCGGTGGTGTTGAGCTCGCGGAAAATTTCTTGGCACATAAAATCCAGAGTGCGCCCGACTGCTTCCGTTTTGTCGCATATATTGGCGAATTGCTCCAGGTGAGAGGCCAAGCGTGTGGTTTCTTCGCTCACATCGCACTTGTCTGCAAAAAGGGCAATTTCCTTGATAATGCGCTCATCGTCCGCTGGCAGGGGAAGCCCGCTTTCTTCCAGACGCTTGAGCATGATTTCTTTGTGGCGCTGTGCTACGCCGGATGCCCTAGCGATGATGTTTTCGCGGAAGATGTGTAGTGAGGCAATGCGGGTGAGCATATCGTGGCGCAGGTTGGCTCCTTCTTGCGCCCGCAACTGCAAGAATGCTTGCAGGGCTTGTTGCACTGCGGGCTCGAGGGCTTCCCACACATCTTCAGGGGTGATGTCTGCTTCTGTTTCCTCGGTGATGACGCCGAGCCGTATCAGCGCATCCAAGGAGGTTTCGATACCGCGCCCCAGCGCGCTTTCGGCCTCGGCCAGTCTCTCTTTGAGCATGGCGAGTTTATCTTGGTTGAGCGTGAGCCCGGCGCTCGTATCGTTCCCGGCTTGCAGGGAAATAGAGACATTGATGCGGCCACGGGAAACTTGCCCGGCAATCAAGTCTCTCACACGCGTTTCCAGCTCGCTCCATGCGCGAGGAATGGCGATGGCGATTTCTGTTTGTTTACGATTCACGCCGGAAATTTCGACGCGCAGGGTAGAGCCTTTTAGTGGAGCGCTTCCGGCTCCGAATCCAGTCATGCTATTCATAATGAATTATTACCAATAATGTCCAGAAGTCTGGAATCGAGAGCCAGAGCTTCATTTACGTTAAAGTTGAGGTCGCTGCGCAGCAAATCCACACTTTGCATGCGCCGCAATAGGGAATGTACGCTGCACTTGCTCGCTAATTCTTCGATTTCCGGCGTGAGTACGCGTACATCCGGCGCGTGAGATGCTACTAATAGGGCTTGTCCCAGGCACAGGGAGAGCAATTCTATCATCTGCGAGCGTTCCCCCAAGTATTCCGTCTCAATCATAGCGACGGTTGCATCTTTTTGGCGGGCTTCCCAGTCGCGCACATCGGTTCCCTCAGAGATGGCCTTGGCTTCCGCCTTCAGCTCGGAGGTGATGCGCTCGCTGATTGCTTCTTTACGCTTGGTCAATAAGGTCTGGAAATCGGCCCGCAGGGCTAAGGCTGCCACATCTTCTCCCACCTTGGGCAAGGCTGCTTTAACATAGGGGAGAAAACATTTTTGCGCCGGGGTGAGGTGCAGCGCAGAGTCTTTCGTGCGCAAATCCAAGCGTACGCAGCGCGAAAGAATCGTGGGAAGCAAGCGATTCGGCAATTCGGTTATGAGGACGATGAGTGTTTGTGGCGGCGGTTCCTCCAGCGTTTTCAGGAAAGCGTTGGCGGCTTCATCCATCAGTCGGTCAGCCTCCAGCAAGATGACCAATTTTGTATCGCCTTCATCTGCTTTCAGGGTGAGGAATGGTTCTACGCTGCGCACCGTGTCAATGGTGATGGTGCGTATTTTGGAGCCCGGCCGCAGCACCCTGCACATGGGGTGGCGCAGGTTTTCCGGCGCATCTGCCACTGCGCCATTCAGTTCTTTGGCCAGCGCCAACGCCAATGCGTGTGTACCCGCTGCGGGGGGTCCTGTCAGCAAGATGGCGTGTGGCAATCTCCCGCCACGGCGGGCGTTTTGCAGCAGGTTCCAAGCTTGTTCGCGGGTGAAAGCCATGAGTCGGTGCAGGCGGGGATTAGTGTTCGGGGTAGGAACCGAGCACCTTGAACATGGGGCACTTGGCATGCAGCTCATCCAAGCAGGATTTGAGCGGCTCGCAGCTTTCATGCCCTTCTACATCTATATAGAACAGGTATTCCCAAGCTACGTCTCGTGTGGGTCGGGAATCAATACAATAGATATTGATATCGTGCTTCTTGAGAATCATCAGAATATCTGCCAAGCTACCGGGTGTATGCGGTACACCGAAGCAAATTGTTGTGCGATCCTGCGCAGAGGGCTTTGTGCTTTGGTTTCCAATGACGGCAAAGCGTGTCGTATTGGTAGCTTTGTCCTGAATGCGTGTTTCCAACACCGGCAAGTCATTGAGCTTGGCTGCCAGCTCACTACCAAGCGCCGCAGCACCTTCGGCTGCACGCTCGCGTGCCAGTTTGGCAGCTGCGGTTGTGGAGGCTGTCGGTATTTGTTCTGCTTGCGGGAAATTGTGTTGCAGCCACAAGCGGCATTGCCCCAGCACTTGCGGGTGGGAAAAAATGATACGGATTTCCTCTTTAGGAATGGCCGCCATGAGGCAATTTTGCACACTTTGGTGCATTTGGGCGCAAATGCGCAGACTGGTGCCGCCCAGCAAATCCATGGCTTGGGTGACGGAGCCATCCGTGCTATTTTCGATGGGGATGACACCGTAGTTGATTTGACCTCTCTCCACCGCCGTGAACACCTCACGGAACGAGGGGTAGGGGAAGAGTTCCACACTTTCTCCAAAGCGGGAAAGTGCGGCTTGGTGGCTCCAGGTACCTTCCGGCCCCAAGTAGCCGATTTTCATGTTCCCCTCCAGCAGAAATGAGCAGCTCACAATTTGGCGATAGATGCTCAGTAAGCTTTTCTCCGGCAGTTCTCCATTGTTGAGCTTCATCAGCTTATCAATAAGGGCCGTCTCTCGCTCCGGTACAAAAGTGGGCGCTCCGCTGGTTTTTTTTATCTCACCCACGCCATGCACACACCTGGCTCGCTGCTTCAGCAACTCCACAATTTGTGCATCAATGCTATCTATCTCTTTTCGCAGCTCGTCCAGTCCCATAATGTTATGCGCCGTAGCCTAGCATATATGCCCCCCTTTTTCAATGCTAAAGTGTGCCTTCGCGCTGCGCGTGTATCTTCCCTGGGGTGCTTTATTGCACAAGTAGGGGAGGCTCCCCATTTTTGGCATTTGTTTTATGTGATACAGGGGCATAATCCAACCGTTTTCTAATGTTGGTGGGCGGGGGCGCATCATAGGGGGTATATGAAACCTCGACTTTCACGCTCCCTGCGGCGCATCTTGGCAGGTATTGTTGTCTGCGGGCATACAGCCTTTGCAGCGAGTCTCGATTGGAATGGCTCTGCCGACAATCATGTATGGAACACGAACACGGATAACGAAATCTGGCAGAGTGGCGGTGCAAATGCCGCTTTTGCCGCCGGGGATGATGTGACCTTCGTGAGCACGACCGGTACCCCGGATGCTACCGTCATCATTGATAGCGATATTCAGGCCGGCACGGTGGATGTGGCGGGGGATTACACGTTCAATGCCTCGGCTCCGGCTTCCGTTAGCGCTGTGTTTGGCGGCACCGGCAGCCTTACCAAGAGCGGAGAATCTCCGTTGATGCTGAATTCAACCGGTGCTTCTGCCGGGGTAAGCCTTGCTGTGGCATCCGGGGAGTTGTCTCTGGGTGGCAATGCTGCATACAACGGAGCAACGGTCGGCACCGGAAGCACACTGATAGTGGCAGAAGGGGCAGATGTCCGCTTTGCAGGGGCTTCCTTGGAGGCTGTAGCAGAGAGCAGTTCCATCAATGTGGAAGGTATGCTTACGGCTGATGTAGCAGCTCAAGTCAACACCTTGAACAATTCCGGTACAAGCACGTTCAACGGGGCATTAAATGCCGGTACCGTGGAAAATACAGGCAGTTTGAACATCAACGAGGATTCTTCCATTTCCTCCTTGAGCGGAACCGGTTCTTTGGATGTTGCGGCGGATAAAACTTTGATGCTGGAGGATGATGCCACGGTGGGAAAGTTGAACAACGCGGGGAGTATCTCCGCGAGCAACTCCGTGCAGCTCAGCGAGAGTACCTCGAATGGTGGTACAATTTCTGCCGATACTCTGAGTCTGGTTGGTGAAGATTCATTCACAGCCGTGGCGGCTCGTCATCTCGTGTTCCGTGGCCCGGTTCCCACTCTTTCTGCGGCTTCGCTGAGCGGAGTAGATGCCGCGCTGGATGTAAACTTGGAGCAAGTGGTTCGCGGCTCCGGCGACTATACTCTTGCCACGACCACCAACCTGGCCCCCGGTACGTATACGCTTACTCAAGAAACGATTGAGCGTGAATTGTATTGGGGTTATAACGCCACCTTGGAACAGCGCGGGAACAATCTTGTCATGGTTTTGGACTCGGCCGATGCCAATTACTTTGGCCGCAACGTACGCTCGGCAAATGCCAAGGCCGGTGCGCGGTTGTTGGATGCCGCCTTTGGGCAGATAGACCCGCAAACTCAGGCAAACCGTGCTACGCATCCGGATCTGGCCGGTGTGATGGATGCTTTGGATGAATACATTGCGAATGGTAATCATAAAGGTGTCAGCAAAGTGGCTACGGCTGTGTCCGGCGCTGCGGTGACGGCTATGGGAGCTGCCTGGCGAAACCAAATGGAACGCCAACTGCGCGCTATCCGCAATCGTACAACAACACTGAGCGGCGGTATGCCCTGCGAGCAAGTGGTGGACCCCAAGGGCGAGCGCTGCCCCACGCCTCCTTATACCGTATGGGCCAATGCGGAAATTGATTACCAGCACTTGGATAACAATGGCACCGAGCCGGGATATAAGCTGAACAGCATTGGTGGTACTGTCGGCTTTGCCGCCGAGACATCTGATGATATGATGCTGGGGGCCGCCTTTACCGGCATGGCCGGCAGATTGCGTACCAAAGGCTCCGGTAGCGATGCCTCCGGGGATTTGGATGCCTACTATGCCAGCGTCTTTGCCCGCAAGGAGAATGGCTGCGTGACTCATACCCTCGTGGGTACCGTCGGCTTTGCCGATGCCATGCTGAAACGCCATGTCAGCTACCCGGGCGGTTCATACGCAACCAAAGGTAAGGCAGATGGCATTGGTTACGGCGTGATGTATGAGGTAGCCCGCACCTACCGCATGAATCCGGAGTACATGGCCAACGCTTGGTGGCAGCCCGTCTTCAATGTGGCTTATGTGCATAGTAGCATGGATGGCTTCACCGAAACGGGCTCTGATGCGGCGCTGCGTGTGGGCAAGCAGGACCGCAACAATGTCATCTTCGGTTTGGGGGCTCGCATGCAAACACAAGTGGACCACGAATGGCTCAACCGCTCGGCTGTGTGGGAAATGCGCATGCTGGGCAAGGCTACTGCCGGTACACGCCGCCAGAAGGCAAATGTGAGCATTCCCGGTGTGGAGCGCTCTGCCGGGGTGCGTGGGGCGGAAGAAGGTGTAGTAGGCTTGGAGCTGGGAATTGGTATGACCATGCCTGTGGCACCCGGCTGTGGCTCCATCTTCATGGATTGCTCTGCTGAGTTTGCCAATAACTATAGCGCAGTAAACGGAGTTTTGGGCTACAGGGTTGATTTCTGACTTGACCCCGGCGCACGGAGTGGTAGCATGGGGGTATGAGTACCCCTGACAGCCATCCTGCCGCCCCGAATTCTGCACAAACAAACGCTCCCGATGCCTCTGCACCGGGGGCGCTTGTATCGCGTTTCGATGTGTGGCAGCGCCATTTGCTGGATTTGTCGCTGCGCAACAATATGCTGAGCGCGCGCATAGAACGCAGCCAGATTGAGCTTGTGTTGCCGGATCTGGCCTCCTTTGAAGATGCGCTTGCGGATAACAAAACATTCGAGCTGAAAGGGTTGCCGGAGGATGCGAAGCTGCCGGAGGATAAGACAGAAGCCCAAACGTACCTGCAGGGGGAGGCGGAGCGTATGTTCCGCAAGCATGCCTTGCTCTGTCTTTCCGGGGGGCGCTTGCCGGTGCCACGCCGTGTGCAGAAGCTTTACCGCGACGCCCGGCGCGATTTGGAGGAGCTGGGCAGCAACACCTTGTATGTGGCAGTGGGCTTTTTGCGCTGGAAGCGCCCGGCAGAGAAAGAGGCCTCCCACTTGGCGCCGCTCTTGCTGGTACCTGTGAGCCTGAGCCGCACACAGCAAGGATACCGCCTGCGCAGTGCGGAGGGTGAGAGCCGCATCAACCTTACCTTGCTGGAGCTGTTGCGCCAGGAGTTTGATGTCTCCATGCCGGAATTGGAAGGCGAATTACCTCATGATGAGCATGGGTTGGATTTCCGCCGTATCTTGGAAATTGTGCGTGCTGCCATTGGTAAGTTCACAGAATGGCAGGTGGAGGAGCGCTGCTCCCTTGGCATTTTCTCATTTGCCAAGTATTTGATGTGGCGGGATATGATGGAGCGTCGCGAGGCGCTTATGCAAAATGCTGTAGTGGGGCATATTGCCGAAAAATCACGCGGTGCATTCCCCGGGCCACAGGGATTCCCCACGGTGCTGGAGATGGAAAAGAACCTGCACCCATCAGCATTGTGCGCCCCCTTGTCCTACGATTCCTCGCAGCTTTCCGCTGTTTTGGCGGCAGCAGAGGGCAAGAGCTTTGTGCTTATTGGGCCTCCCGGTACCGGCAAAAGCCAAACGATTGCCAACATGGTGGCCCAATGCTTGGCCACCGGCAAGAGCGTGCTCTTTGTGGCAGAAAAATCCGCAGCCCTCAACGTTGTGTACAACCGTCTGCGCAAGGTCGGTCTGGGGGATTTTTGCTTGGAGCTGCACTCCAACAAAGCCTCTCGTGGCGAGGTGCTGCGTCAGTTCGCCGCTGTGCGGGATATGGTGGATAGCTTTGATGCCGGCGAGTGGAAAGAAAAAGCGGATTCCATGGAGGAAAGCCGGCGTGTGCTGCAAAATCTGCCTGCTGCATTGCATGCACGCCGGGAAGATGGTATATCCCTTTGTTCCCACATTGCAACGGCCTTGTCTTCCCCTCAAGTACCGCGCATTCCTGCCGCCAAGGATGAGCCGGCAGAGCAGGATTATGTGGCCCGGTTGAAGCAGAGTGCAGGCCGCTTGGCCGCTGCCGCTGCCCCTGTGGCGGCTTTGTTTGGCACGCCCTGCATGCTGCTTGCCATGCCTCCATCTGCCACGGAGGCCGATTATGCCACGCTGGAGAGCGCTCTGCAGGATTGGGCTCAAAGCAGCTCTGCGTTGGTTGAGGCACGTCGCGAGTTGATGTCCTCGTTGGGCCTTGCTTTGCCGCAGGAAATGCAGGGGCTGGATATGCTCACCGAAACTCTACCGCAATTCGTCTCTTGCTTGGGGCGCTGCCGGGCTGAGGCTTCTGCTCCCGTGGCGTATGAAGACATAGCGCCCTTGGTGGAGTCATACACCGCCGCGCGGGCCAAGCTGTCCGTGCCATACCCGGAGGATGCGGAGCTGAGCCCGGAATTGCCCACATTGTATGCAGAGTGGAAAGCCGCCACCCTATCGTGGGCCTTGCCTCGCTGGTGGAAGAGCCGCAAAGTGGAAAAATCGCTGCGGATACTGTCCTTTACCCGCGAAAAAATGGATTGCGGGGGCGATTTGGCTGCACTGTTGGCCATGAAAAAGGCCCGAGAAACCTGGGAAAGTGTGTTGACCGGGCGTGCAGTCGCCGCTTTGCCGACAAACGCTTATGCTACAGCTTTGCAACGCTGGCAAGCAGGCCGCTCCCGCTTGTTGCAGCTCCGCTGTGTGGAGCAAGCCGGGCAGATTCCTGCTGCACCTGATGCGGTGGCGCCATTTGCAAATGCCTTGTTGGACAATCGAAAACTGTGGCGCGATGTTGCCCTGTGGCGCGATGCCGCTACAGCCGCCCGCAGCACCGGCATGGCAGAACTACCCGCCTGGCTGGAGGCGGGCACATGCACCCCGGCACAGTTGGCAGAAACGGCTCTTGTCAACCATGCCTGGCGGCGTGCTTCCTCTATTATCGCCTCCGGTTCGTCCCTTGCCGGGTTCTCTGCTGCTCTTTATGAACATGAAATGGCGGATTTTGACCGCACGGATTCCGCCATGCTCAAGCTGGCCGGGGAAAATGTGCGCTCCGTTCTCTACCACCGCGCGCAGCAGATTGCTCGCCCGGAATACCGCGAGGAGCTCAACACCTTGCAGCGCGAGCTTAGCAAACAACGTGGCCATATGCCCTTGCGCCGCCTCCTGGAGTCCATGCCCCGCATCCTGCCTTTGCTCAAACCCTGCATGCTGATGAGCCCACTCTCTGCCTCTCAGTACTTGGGGGCCGGGCGGGAGCCATTTGATGTGGTCATCTTCGACGAAGCCTCCCAGATTCCGGTGTGGGATGCCATTGGGGCCATTGCTCGTGGGCGCAGTGCCGTCATCGTGGGCGATCCTCGCCAAATGCCGCCCACCAGCTTCTTTGCCCGCCAAAAAGCAGAGGATGATCCGGAGGATGATTCTGCTGTGGAGAAAGATATGGAAAGCATTCTTGATGAATGTATTGCCTGTGGCGTGCCGCAGTTGAAGCTGCGTTGGCATTACCGCTCCCGCTCAGAAAACCTCATTGCTTTCTCCAACAAGCAGTACTATGAGGGGCAGCTTGTTACCTTCCCGAGCCCGGCCACCAAGGATGCCGCTCTCCAATACCACGCCATTGACGGTGTGTATGAAAAAGGAAGCTCCCGCACCAACCCGGCAGAAGCGCGCGCCTTGGTAGACCATGTGATTGCCACCCTCAAGTCCCCCGGTTTTGTCTACAATGAAATGACAAGCATAGGCATTGTTACCTTCAACATTCAGCAGCAGGAGCTCATTGCAGATATGCTGGATGAAGCACGCGCGGCAGATGCATCGCTGGAACCCTTCTTCGATGAAAACCTGAGCGAAGCCGTCTTTGTGAAGAATCTTGAAAGTGTGCAGGGGGATGAGCGCGGTGTCATCTACTTCTCCACCACTTTTGGCCCGGATGCCACCGGGGCTGTTTCTATGAACTTTGGCCCGCTCAACCAGCAAGGCGGGGAGCGCCGCCTCAACGTGGCCATCACCCGCTCTCGCGCCGGTATGCATGTGTTCTCCTCTTTGCGCCCGGAGATGATAGACCTCTCCCGCACCTCTGCCCGCGGTGTGGCAGATTTGCGCGGCTTCTTGGAGTGGAGTCGTCTCGGTAGCTCCGGTTCTTTGGCTGCGGCTTCTTCATGCAGCAAGTTCGGGGATGTGGTGGCATCTGCACTTTCCCGCCGTGGGTGGACCTGCCACAAAGGTGTCGGCGTGAGCGACCAACGCATCGAACTCGCCGTAGTGCACCCCGAACACCCCGAAACATACCTAGCCGCCATCGCTACCGATAGCGTGGAATCCGACATCTCTACCCGCGACCGTTTGAAGCTTCGCGATAGCGTCCTTGGTGGCCTGGGGTGGGATTTGATTCGCACTTGGGTGCTGGATTGGTGGCACCGCCCGGAGGATTCGGCCGATAACTTGGATGCCCGCCTGCGGGAGATTGTGGAACGGGGGCCGCGCCCGCGCACCGAATACCCGGATTTGATTAAAACAGCCCCTGCCACTAGCGAGGCAGAGCAGCCGGTTTCCCCTGCGGCAGCGGCTCCGGCAGAGCTCCCCCAAGCTGCTCCGTACCGTTGCTATGGCCGCTCCGTAAAGGACCCGAGCAGTTTGCAGGAAGGCTCGCTTTATAAGCATGTGCTGGAAGCGGTTCGCATTGAGGGGCCTCTCACTCTTAATCGCTTATGTGTGGCGCTTTGTGCCAACCCCACCCCGGCACTCTGTGGCCGCGTGTCCACGGCCATTGCCCCCATGCTCGAATCGCTGGTGCAGGAGGGGAGCCTTTTGCGCGAATGGCAGCCCGATGGTCTGGGCGAGCAGGCCGTGTTCCGCCTCCCCGAACAGCCGGCGGTGCGCCTCCGCGAGCGTGGGGAGCGAGAGTGGGACGAAATACCCCCTGCGGAAATCCGTACCGTTGCAGAGCAGGTGCGCCGCGCCAACAGTTGCTTTGCCGGCTCAGATGCCCACATCAAAGCAACGGCTCATTTCTTCGGTGCATCCCGCCTCAGCCCACGCATTGCCGAGCACATCGCCCGCATCATCTCCCTGCCGAGCTAAGACGGCGGCAGGGGGCTGCTTTAGCCCAAGGTGAGGGCGGTTAGGAAAAGAATCATGTGCAGGGAGGAGAGCCCCAGCAGCACATTCATACGCTTGTCTGCCGGGGTGCGGGAAAGCTTCAGCATGATGAAGCCGCCCAGTACAATGGCTGCCAGCCAGCAGAGATTCCAGTTCACCCCGGGCAGGAAAAAGGCAGTCTGCTTGAGGGTGGCATACGGGGCCACCAAGAAAGCCATGGCGAGGCCGCGAGCGCGTTTTTCCCCTAAGCGGACGGCGAGTGTGCGCTTGCCGGTGGTGGCATCTTCCTTGCGGTCGCGGATGTTGTTGACCTCAATCAAGAGGCAGGAAAGCAGCCCGCATTGTATCCCCACGATAAAGGCGGCTCCGTAGATGGGGAGAAGAACCTCTTGCCACCCTATTTGCACAAACACAGTGCCCGCCACTGCCACCAGCCCAAAAAAGAGCAGCACAAAAAGCTCCCCTAAACCATGGTAGGCCAAGGGGTAGGGCCCCCCGGTGTAGCAATAGGCGCATATCATGCAGGGTATGCCAATAGCTATGATAACCCATCCCTGCGCCAGGATGAGCGGCAAACTAAGCACGGCGGCGGCGGCCAGAAAGGCACACCCCCAGAGCTTGACGGCAAGCGCGCTCATATCCCCGCTGGCGGTGATGCGGCGCGGCCCTTGCCGCTTGGCTGTATCCGCATGGTGGGTGGCATCCAGTGAGTCATTGAAAAGGTTGCAGGCTATTTGGATGCACATACAGCTCAGCGCCGTGAATAGTGCCAACTGCCAATCAAGCCTTATTCCGAATTCCGGTGCAAATTGCTGGAATTTCCACACAATCATGCAGCCGGCCCATACTGCCACGAGCCCGGCCGGCAGGGTCTTGGGGCGGGCGGCGAGAAAGAGTGCTTGTATCTTATTCATTTTTTTCGGGGAAATTTACGTCGGCCGCCGTTCGCGGCGCGAAAAGGCTCGAACAGTCTGTCCAAACCGCTATTTTTGATGAGAAGCGTTTGTTCCATGAGGCGGCCAAGCTTTCCTTTGGGCCAGCCGCGTTGCCAAAACCAATCAAGGTACTCCGTAGGCAAATCCATGAGGGGGCAGCCCTGTGGCGGGTAATGCGCGGGGCCATACATGCCGTAGGGCATGTGCATGGCGGCTATCTCTGCCAGCAGCGCGCGCAAATCCTCCGCTCCGGGGATGGGGGCTTCCTCCATGGTATCGCAATATCAGTCTTTCTTGATGCTCCAGGCAATCTCCGCCCCGGCATACATAGGCACCACCTGCTGGCCGAAGCTGCGGTAGCTGGCCGGTACCTGCATGGGGGTATCGGTGAGCGTGATTCGCTTGGGCACCGGGCTAAGCCCAAAAATTCGGCAAGCATTGCCGGAGACAAAATCCTGCAACTTGCCCAGCGCCCCGTGCTCGGCAAAGAGGGCCGCCAAGCGTGGCAAAGCCAGAGGTGCCGTAAACACACCGGCTGCGCACCCGCAGCACTCCTTCCTGTGCAGGGGGTGGGGCGCGGAATCGCTGCCGAACATCAACCTGGGGTGGCCATCCAGTGCCGCCTGCAGCAGCGCATCGCGGTCGCCCGGGCGCTTGGCGATAGGCTTGCAGAAAAGGTGCGGGTTCAAAGCCCCGCCCGCTACATCATCCAGCGTGATGATGAGGTGTTGCAGCGTCACTGTTGCGCAGAGATTCTCGAATTCATCCAGCAGTTGGAGTGCCGCCGCCGTGGTGATGTGCTCCATGCTGATGCGCAGCTTGGGATAGCGCGTGGCCAAATTGCGGTAGACGGAGAGAAACTCCGCTTCGCGGTCCATGACAAAACCGTGGCTCTCGCCATGCACCAGCAGCGGTATCCCCATCTCCTCCATCATGCGCAGTGTGCTATCTGCCTCTTCCATGTGGGCAATGCCTCCTTCGCTATTCGTTGTGATGCCGGCCGGGTAGAGCTTGAATCCAAAAAACTCCGGCGTCCGGCAGATGGCTTGCAGCCCCGCCTCCGTCTGCGGCGTGAAAAAGAGCGTCATGTAGCGAGTAAACGCCGCCCCGTCCATTGCCTCCCGGATGCGCGCAGAGTACGCCTCCAGCATCTCCGGCGTTGTTACCGGCGGTACCAAATTCGGCATGATAACCGCCCCCGCAAAATCGGCAGAAAGCGGGGCTGTCAGTTTCAACATATCACCATCTCTCAGGTGCAAATGCATATCCAGCGGCGAATCTAGCGTTATCTCCATGCCCCCATTCTACCATGATTCCCCATTCCTTTCAAGCTTTACTCCCGCCGCCGAACCGAGCAAATGCTTCAGCCCGCGCATTTCGACAGAATTGCTACGGCCTTTCTTGCTTGCAACAGTTTCGGTAAATGACCGCTTTTTGTTGCGCTGCTCCGCTTTTTTAGAAAAAATAGCGACAAATAAAGCAAAATGCTTGCCAGCATTTCTTTCTTTTGATATTTTAATGATGTTGCTTCTATGGTTGGAATGAAGCGTAATACCAAAAGAAATCAACAGGAAAGTTGGACCATGTCCGAATCGATGAAAAGTTATTGGTGGAGTCATCCGTGTGAGGTTGGAATCTTCAACTTTGGGGATTTGATAGGTCCTCTGTTGTTGAATGCCTACGGGCTTGTAGATTATATAGAAACAGCCTCCCGTGTGGATGATGCTGATGTGTTATTTGCCGGCTCTCTTCTGCAAAGCTTGTCCCCGGAGAAGCATACTACGATTATCGGAAGCGGTATGCTGACGGATCAGCGCCTGCATTTCCCCCACGCTAAGATTTTGGCATTGCGGGGGCAATTAACAAAAGAAAGATTGTCTGTGCAAGACGATATCCCGTTGGGCGACCCGGGGTTGCTCATATCACGAATCTTGCCTATCGAAGTCACAAAGGAGGAGGATAAGCCCATAGGCATTGTGCCGCATTGGAAGCACTATGCATCCCCTAGGTTGGATTCATACAGGTGCGACCCCCGTTACAAAATCATCAATCCTCGTTGTGAGCCGCAATGCGTAGCGCAAGAGATATGCTCATGTTCCGTCATTATTGCGTCTTCTCTGCATGCTCTCATCGTAGCAGATGCCTACGGCATCCCCAATGTGCGATTGGATTTTGATGATGAGAGTGTCGATGTCCGCGATTTTAAATGTCTGGATTATTATTCAGCCATCGGGCGCTCGAAAGAAGATGCAAAGATAACGCCTGAGAATCTGATGCAAGTTGATCCTTCTACTATTAACTCTTCTTATCAAAAAAATATCGCAAAGGTACAAGATGCTCTTCACAAAGTTTTGCTGAGCTTTGCACAGGATGTTCGCAAAAACTACGGTGAGCTGTATCAAGAACCCAATGTATCCCTCCATACGGCTATGCGAATGGCTGATTGCGGTGATGTGCGGCGCATGAACTATATCGGCGATTTGTATTACCGTGGAGAAATTGTTTTGAAATCTCCGGACGAAGCATTCTATTGGTACAAAACCGCTGCGGACAGGGGCTACCACTGGGGAATGTTCAATCTCGGTAAATGCTATTACGAAGGCGTGGGCGTGGATAAGAATGATGCTGAAGCTCGGCGTTGGTATAAACGCGCTGCGGATTTCGGAAACTTCTGGGCTTATGAAGAACTGGCAACCTGGTTTAATGACGCCGATAGTATGCGGTACTTATCAGATTGCTATTTTAACGGATATGCCGGGTACAGAACCATAGAAAAGGAAGAAAGTCTGCAAAAGGGCAAAGAGTGGCTTGAAAAAGCCACTGCGGCAGAACTGGTCGCCTCGAATATGCCAGAAGAAAAAACGGCGGAAGATAACTGGGGATTCTAATAACTTACTAATATTCAAAAACCTTTACCATTCCATATACTCCATGACAACGTTACTCAATCAGGACATCGTGCAGTTGCGTCAGCAGAAGGCGCCGCAGCTGGAATCCATGCTGGCATCTGCCGGTGATTTGCATCAGATACTGGCACAGATCATGAGCTCACCACTGGTGCAGCGCAAACCTATAGAAGGAACTCAGTTGCTTGCCCGTCTTGCCACTCTTCAGGAACAACTGACCAATAAAGTACAACTTTTCCGCAACGGCGTTATCACCGTGTCGGTTGCAGGTGTGGAGAAATCCGGTAAGACCACACTGCTCAAAAACCTGACAGGGATAGAGAACTTGCCAACAGCAGATGAACGCTGCACTTCTGTCTCCTGCGAAATCC
Source organism: Akkermansia sp. (assembly GCA_017398355.1). Lineage (GTDB taxonomy): Bacteria > Verrucomicrobiota > Verrucomicrobiia > Verrucomicrobiales > Akkermansiaceae > Akkermansia. Next base: position 42,769 of record JAFQGD010000025.1, read on the forward strand.
TGTTCGCAGACTCTCCTGCCAACGAGGGGCTCGACATCATTTATTATACCCGGGAAGAGCTACTGAGCGTGGTGCAGCGTCAGCTTACCTACTTGCAGCAGGAAAGCGACCTCTGGAATGACGGCCGGGCACATACATGGGCTGCCACGCCTGATTCCATCGAGATGTTCAGTTACTATCCGCTACCCGACGTAACCGATATTGCCGAAGAGAAAATGCTGCTGTATGAAGGTGCTCTTTCGCAATTGAAAGCAATTCAGGCCGGCATCAAACAATTTGCAGCCAAACTGGGAACCACCGAACGCGACACTCTGGCCAATCTCCCCATGTACGCCAGTCACAAGACAGAAGGCAACGCTTGTGTAAGCGTCATGCAGCCCATCATCCGCAAAATCACCGTGCGCAAGCGCTTTGCCGGCGGCGCCCCCTTCCTGCGGCTGTGTGACACGCCCGGCGTGGATGACCCGAATCCCCAGGCTCTCAACCACACTTTCCAAGCCATCAAGGCTGAGACGGATTTGCTTATCATCGCCAACCGTCCCGGTAATATGCCCAGCATTACCCAGCCACTGGCCATGTTCCTCAGCAATCTCAAGAAACTGGATACCACGGCTCCGCTCCGCGACCGCTCCATCTTCTTTGTCAACTGGCATCGAGATATCGACCCCGAGCAGAAGAATGCCAACATCCGCATTCAGAAGGTTCATGAAAAGAATGTGTTCCCGGCATCTTCCATCTACGGCCCATGCGATATCATGAACAATGAGGCCATCAACGAGTTCCTCAACCATGTGAACGGCAGACTTCGCAATGATATTCCCCGGCAGGATAATGAACTCATCCAGAACTTCACCCGCGAATGGAAGAGCATTCAAGCCTGTGTCCGCACGCAGGTGCTCGATATGCTGCGAGACCAGGCACCGCCCATGCCGGACGAAATGCAGCGCGACCTTGACTTCAAGCTGGATGCCTGGTTTGACAAGCGATTCGACAGTTCATCATCCAACAGAAACGAAACCGAATATTTCATGGGCTGTCTCCGCACTCGCATGAATGAGAAAACCCGGGGGTGCCGCACCCACGCCACCCTGGAGAAGCTCCGCGACCGGGTCAAATCTATCCGTGACGAAAAGAGCGAACGCATCAAGAACTGGCTGAAGGAAAACGCCTCTGAGGATAAGTGCAAGATGATGATTGATGCTCACACCAGCCCGGAAGCGGAAATCCTGCCCAAGCTGGCAGAGCAGATGACCGAGCTTGTGCAGGAACTGACTGCGGTGGCAGAAGATATCGGCCCGGTCATTCAGGACGATGTGTATCAGGTCATCACTGAAGCTCTCGGGCAGGATGTGGCAGCTCAGCTGTGCCCCGGCAGTACGCCGGCGGAAAGCCTTGGTTCTCTCTGCACAAAACTGGAAGCCACCAGCCGGGATGAGGATGTGGCATTCATCACGCGGAACCTTCGTGAATTTGCCGGCATTTCCATGCAGATGCGCTGCATCATGCGCCACGAACTGCGCCCCGCACTCAATCTGCTCGATTCTTTCCGCTGGCATGCAGACCGCCGCCAGGAACTGGTGAAGGATGTGGCAGACATGATAGGCACCGCACCCCAGGGTGAGATGTGCAAAAAATGGCTGACGAACGCAAAGCTTTGCTCCTTAAGTGATGAAGCCAGGATTCACAGCGATTTCTACAAAAAGCTTTTCACCACCAGCATAATGGTTATCGATGCTGTTCTGAGCTCCAATTCCAACAAGTTCGCCAAGCTCATGGAAGATTACATGGCCGATGCCAGCCAGACCCTGGCTACCCAGCGCCGCTGCGAAAACGGCTGGCGCAAGGCTCTGCGCCCCTACGGCAATATCATCCTTGCCGCAGAATGGGCCCGCGTGGCCGGACAGGCCGCCAATGCCAAGCAATACGCCGAACTGATAGACAATCTCGAAGATTCCCTTTCTTAAACTTTCCAACCACGCAACACCATGAATATACAAGACATACTCCAATCCGCCCTCTCTCTCTCCGAGAAATACAAGACCTCCACGCAGACCGAACGGCTCCGCTCACTAGCCGAAGCCATTAAGCAGGATAAGCTCAAAGTCGTGGTACTCGGCGATTTCAAAGCCGGCAAGTCCACGCTGCTCAACCGCCTGTTCATCCGCAAGGACATGCTTCCGACCGACCATCTGGAAGCCACCGCAGTGCCGACTCACCTCAGCAACGGCTCCATGGGAATGAACACATGGATGCGCAACCCCGATGGCGAAGATGTGCTGGTAACTGAGCGCCGGACATTCACCGACGCTGATGTTGCCGCCACCGTCACCGCTGCCACAGAAGAAGAACGCGCCAGCAAGGCTCAGCGGTACAGCCGGGTCAGTATCACCATGCCCGGTATTCTGCCGGAAAACATCATTCTGGTCGATACCCCCGGGCTCAATACCCCCAACACCGCCATTTACTGCGGCACGCTGGCAGAGGCGCGCACCGCAGATGCCATCCTGTATGTGGTACGTGCCAAGCAGCTCAGCTCCAGAGAACAGGCACTCATCACCGATTTAGCAGGTGGCCAGCAACTCAAAGTGCCTGTACATATTATCCTGACTCATGATTCAGCCGACAATATTGCCCAGTCTCAGTTGCAGAATATCTGCCAGGCCATTCAGGCACAGCTCAAGCTCTGCAAGGTGAATTGCGGTGTTTCCGTATTCTCGCTGGACGGTCATTCTGCATCCACAAGCTCTGTTGCAGAACGCATCAACACCTCATTTGATGATGGGTTCGGTTTTGGAGAAGTTCCCGCAGCTGCTCCGGTTGAAGCAACAGCCGAAACTGGTGATATCGAAAGCGAACTGCTCGCTTTCTTCAATGGTGAAGTGCGCCGCGGTCGCGCTGCTCGCATTGCCCGCGAACTTACTCCCCTGCTGGCTTCCCTGAAGGCTGCCGTGCAGGCACGCCTGACCATGGCCGAGGCCAATGAAGCGGAGATTAAAAAAATTGAGGAAAAGAAAGCGGAAATTCAGCAGGAATATCTCCGCGTGGTCAAGTCTCTGCTGATGGATGTTCGAACCGCTCAATACACATTCAGCAACAATGTTGTTTCTGATCTGGATGCACTGCGAGATAAACACATTGATGCACTGAACAAACTGCAAACAACAGGTGACATTCTTGCATCCATCAGCGACTGGCATCAGGACATGCCACAGGAACTCCAGCGCGTCCTGACCACGAGCAAATTAGACCTTGAACGTGATATCATGGCTATTTGCCAGAAGCACAATCAGGCAATTAAAGATAAGCTTGCTCCGGACGAAATTGAGACTAATATGCCAAGCGACTGGCTGACCAAGTTTGTTAATTTCGTTCCGAACTGGGCACTGATTCTGGCAGATTACATTATTTTTGACATCATCTCACCGCTCCCCTCCCTGTTGGATGTTCCCCTGCGCATGATTGCAGACAAGGTTCCCTTCATTCGCGACCTCATGCCGGCCAACATTGCAGCAAGCCTTGCCCGGACGATGGCCGGCAACAAACTTACCGAATGCATCAAGGATATTCAGCAGCAAGTTCACACACAACTGGACGCTAAGTTCGATGAACTGAATCAGAAACTGAAAGCCCAGCTGCAGGAAGCCGACATCTTCGCGGAGCAGGATGCCGCTATTGCCGAATTCCGCAATGGTACACTGACTATCGCCCAGAAACAGCAGCTGGAAGCTGAAATGAAACAAATTGCCCAGTGGAGTCAAAATATCTAACTTTACCAAACTTATGATGATTCAGACAAATCTTCGCAGCGAGAAGCTGGAACAATACAATTTCTTCCGTTCTCGCCTGATTTCCCTTTGCGATGAAGCCACTCCTGTTCTGGAAAAGGCTCAGCTGATTCAGAAACGTCACCTGACCTATAGCACCCCGGCTGAGAAACTGAAGGCTGACACCTACACCCTAGTACTCATCGGCGGGTTTCAAAGCGGCAAATCCACCCTGTTCAACTACCTTTGTGATGGCCGGGAGCTTTCCCCCGTTGGTCCCTGTGGCGGTGGCATCCGCACCAGCGGCTGCATGGTGACCGCCCATCCCGTCAAAGAAGGTGAATCTGAACGAGCCATAGTCACCTGGCGCTCCCCGGAGGAGCTGTTGGCTGCGTTGGGTAACCCTCTCATCAAATATTTCGAGAATCCCGTTTCCTTCTCGGCTCTGACCCCAAACGAAGTAAATCTGGACAAGGAGGAAGATCGAAATAAACTGGCACAACTGGCTAAGCAGGAACTTACTGACCCAACAGCGGATTTGAGCGATGAAAACATGGAGCTTCTCCGCTTTACGCTTGTGGTCTGTCGGTTCTACAAGCAGTTTGAGCAGCGCTGTAAAACTGGCAAGAACGAATGTATGCCAGATGAAACGGTGAAGCTCACTTCCTATCCCCAAACGTGGGATTACAAATGGGTCAACATTCAGGAAGAAAACACATGGACAGAGCTCCCCGATTTCTCGGAAGAAGAAGTGCAATTTGTTTTCTGTGGTGGGGTGGAACTCTTCCTCGATTCACCCATTCTGCGTAATATCGGATGCAGCATCATCGACTGTCCGGGACTTTTTATCTCCAAATGGGATACGGAAATTGCCTCCCGTTGCATCCGTGAAGCAAACGCCATTCTGTACTTGTTGAAAGGGCAGGATCAGCTCTCACAGGAGGCCATTACGGCCCTGCGGGAATGCATCCGCTTGGGTGGCGCGCATAAAATTATTTTTGGAGCCAATTTACGTAAGTCGCCCGCAATGTGGAATCGTGTTCTGCAGATGGGCGTTCTGCCCCAGTTAAAACGGAATGGTTTCAGCAATCCTGTTGTGTACAACTTTCATGCATCCATTGCCCTGCGCATGCGTGAACTGATGTATGAAGAATACGGAATGCTCTCCCAGCCTTCCCGGTCAGCCATCGAATACGACATTGAGCTGAGCGGTATTCCTTCCAGCGTGAAAGATTATCTGCATGCGCAGCTTGATGAATTCATCCCGATGATGACCAGTCCCGCGACCAGAAAATTGGCCAACTACGCAGACAATTACCCGGAATTGGAAAAGCTCAGCGGGGTTCCGGATTTCGTGGGTGCTGCCAGCAACCATGTGCTGGAGACCCGCGCTACCAGTGTACTGATTCATGAGGGCTCAAAACAGATTGAAGGCTCTCTGTCTCAAGCCAAAGCAGAAATGGAGCAGAAGATTCAACTTCTTCAAGCTGATTTAAATGCTGCTGAGGAATTGCTTAAAGAAGAAAAGAGTAAGCTGGAAAACTTTAGGAGTAACAAGAAACTTCATGAGGACGCTCTAACTTTACGCTTGGATAAATGTAAAGAAATTATTTACACAACATACAATCAGGAGATAACAGGGTTGATAAAAGAAAAAGTAGAAGACATAAAAGAAATCACCAAAAAGCATATTCCTTCGTCTATCTCCGCGAAATTGGGAGATGCGTGGAACCGGTGTGCAAGTAGCATCGACAAATGGGTCGGCTCGAATTTAGCAGAATTGAAGATCGTTGATAGAAATAAACTTAAGCAAAAATACGCTGAAGCACTGGGTGGTCTCTTATCGGAGGTTTTGACTCAAGTAAAAAATCAGATTGAAGAAAATTTCACCAAGCAGAGTGCCTATACAGAATTGAGCAAAGATTTTGAAGCTAGACGCCAAAGTCTCATGCGAGATGTTGCAGCTTTTAAACAGCTAGGCTGTCTTGCTTCTATTGAAGTAAAATTCCCTGACTCTTTCACCGATGCTGTAAAAGGCATGGCATTGCCCAAAGCAACAGAATTACTTGAGGCTGCATTTAAAGAACAGAACAAATTTTCTGAATGGATTTGGGATGTTTTGACCTTTGGGTTGAAAAGTTTGTGTGTCAGCGGTAAAACGTGGGCAGAGAAAATTGTAGATAAGTACCTTCCTGCGTTCGCTAAGATAACGAGCAATCATCTTATGACTTGCATGGAACAAGAAGAGCCCGCAGGCCCAGTAAGAGAGCTAATGAATGCAGTCAAAGCATTTAAAGAATGTTTCGAAAATGCAGAGATGCAAATTGTTGAAGCACATAACACTGCACAAAGATACGTGAATGAAGCTCAAAACAAGGTAAGTCTCGTATCCGAACTTGAGTCTACCTGCCGAACTATATCAGCCTTGCTGGAAAAACTTCGTACGCTAGAGAACGAAATCAAACAACGTTTTCCTCAATTATCAGCTTAAAACTATGGCCGTTCGACGGTTTGCTCTCATCGCCGTCGAACGGTAAAATTTCTACATAGGGAATCATAAATATGTTACTCGGACATTTTTTACATCTGATAAGCGATACGATTCCAGCTCCTATAGCACCTGAAGAATTAAAGCCGGGAAACATCGTGGTGGCGGTTGCTGATATGCAACAACTGAAAGAAACGGGGTTACCGACCGAAATTCGATTTGGAATTGTTTGTGATGACGGAGATGTGATATGCCAATTTTGTGAATCGGAGGGAGAGGTAATTCCTGAACATCCGCAATTTACCATTAAAAAACTTTCATTGGATGATTTTGCGGAAAAGAGTATGCTCGTATACGTGATTCCGTTCGAGTGTCAACTTGGTTCAGATATAGTTATTATGTCGGCAAAAATGCATATTGGATTAACCTACTACGAGTTGCGTAGTTATCCGGGAGATGATTTCGTGGCTGAATGTTTGAGTGGGCTTTCCGCTGAAGAATTGATGCAAAAAACACCCATTGCTGGTCAGCACTGGTGGACACCGCTACATATGACACTGCGTCAGGGGCTGAAGTGGCTGGGTGTCGATGTGCCAAGTGATTGGCTTCCTGAAGCTGCAGATGTACAGGTATTTGATCAGACCCATCACGGTATTGCTATAGAGGGGAATCAGGTTATACACTTTTCGACCCGTCGCGTACCAGATGGATCGAACCGCATTAAAGCAGACTCTTTGAAAGAATTCCGCAGCATAGGGGATGACGCTTATAGCGGATCGCCTGTTAAATACAAGGAAGAAACAACCGAGCAACGTCTGTCTAGTCGCAATCGTGCGGTGTGGATATTCTGCCATTCGGGCAGATGGGAAAGGTATAACCTGATGGACAATAACTGTGAGCATTTTAGTCGCTATTGTCGCGTGGGGAAGAAAGAATCCCGCCAAGTTATTGCGGCAGTTATGGAAGCTCTGGGAGCGCTTATTACTATTTTGCCTAGAAGTTTGCCCTTCCAGCCTCTAATCATCGCGCTGGGCCTGCTGATGAAGAATGGAGCCCGAGTGCTTGGTCGCCCGGAAGCAGCCCGCGACTCCCTTGCTGAGTCTCTGTTTATTATTGAATGACACTTTACACGTTTTCCCGATAAATCAAACAACATTCTGTCGCACCATCATGAAAATCTGGACTTATAATACAAACGATGGATGGCAACCATCTTCACCACCTGTCGGACTGACCTCTCTCCGGCTCAATAAGACCCGGCAGAAGCGGTTTCTCATCATCCGCAAGGAAGCTGATGGGCTATGCACACTGCAGATGCAGTTACCCGAGCAACCGGAAATGAAAATTGCAATTAGCGACCTGACAGAAAAGCAGGCCCGCAATATTGCCATTGCTTACTTGGAGCAGAAGTTCATTGATTGTTCCGATGTAGAAAAGGTGGCGTCTGCAGAACAACTGACCTCTGCTCCAGCTATGTTCCCGGAATGGTACAGAGGAAATTACAGCACAGCGCCGGACTGCATGAGCAAAGCCGCAGAATGCCTCCGCACCCGCGCCTTCAGCGCGGGGTCCGGAATGAAGCTTATCATTGCGGATGATGCTGATTTCTTGGATGAATCACGCGCTGATATCATTCTTTCTGCTTCTGATGATGATGTCAAACAAACACCTGATATCGATGCTGAACTACGTAAAACATTCCTCATCAGAGTTGGTGTCTCCTTAGTTTCTGCATTGGCCACATATGCCTTCATCAGGCGGATGAGAAAGAAAAACTGATACATGATAAAGGTAGCTGTAGCCGGTGATTTCCAAGATGGTAAATCCACTCTCATTAACGCTATGCGTGGTTGTAACTGTGCTGAAACAGGCTTTGGCATCGCTACGACAAAAGAGGTCAGAGAATATCCCCTGCCTGGTACCGGAATCATCCTTATTGATACGCCGGGTTTCAATGCCGATGATGACGACAATGCGCAGGCCTGTGTGGGAATTGAACAGGCAGATGCCTGTTTCTATATGCTCAGCAACACCCAATTCACCAGACGTATGTTTCGCGGACTAAAAAATGCGCTGAAATACCCCGACGGTAGCTATAAACCACTTATTCCTTTCATCAATGATAGAGGTTGCAATAACAAAGGGATGGCAAAAGCCAGCATAGCATCCATGAGATTCTATGGCCTTGAGCCCATCCTGTTCGGTGATGAAATGCCGGTTATTCATGCCGAAGCTTGGCAGAAAGGTTGCACTTGTGAGGCGGAATACGAGCTGGGCATGCGCCGCATCAAGTTTTTACTGGGGATGGAGCCTGTGCAGAGGGTTTCTCCATTGGAAAGAATTTGCATTTTGAATAAACTTGTTGAAACTCATTAAGTTAAGATTATGATTGAATGGTTTAGCAATGCCATTAGTTTGAATGATTTGGCAAAGGATGTTGGCAAGTTAAGAAAAGAACTTGAAAATCTCCGAGATACGCAAAGCTCTCGTCTTTATAATGTAAAGGAGCGTCTTCGTAATGCAGAAGGGCGTCTTCGTAATGCAGAGGGCTCATTGTGGGGGGAAGATGGGAGACCGGAAGAAGAGCGCGTTTGGTTTCGTTTAATGCGTTTGGAAAACAGTTTGTGGGGGAATGAAAACATTAAAATACACGCATGGGGACGCATTGAGGAACTGATGGAGAAAGTTCAAAAACTGGAGGCTGAGAATAAAGCGTTGAAGCAGCAAATGAACGAAATGCGCGATTTGAAGAAGATTCTCATAAAAGCAGTCAATAAGCAACTGGGGAAGATATCTTAGAAATTCCACTGAGTATGGACATAAAACGAAAGCGCCTCTTTTGGGGCGGCGTGTTGGCAGATCCGGCTTTGGGGTCTGAGAGTGGGCATAAGATAGCCCAGCAACTGGCTGCTTTTATCAATACTCCGAACACGACGGTGTATGATAAGGCCATCGACAGCGTGTACCTGAGCACGCACACCGGGGGCTCGCAGCTGCACCACCTCGTCGATGGGCAGCATGATATCTTCGGGGCGTTCGAGGCAGCGGCCAAGGCACTGCCGGATGACAGCACCTGGCAGGAGGTGATGGGTACAGCGCATCACTTGGGCAAAGATTTGTTTTCTGTCTCCGGATTGCCGGTTGTATCACTCCGTCCGGAGCAGTTCCAGAGCATGAGTGCTTGGCTGAGTGATCATTTGAGTATTTCCAAACGTTGGTTGGGCGATTTGTTGAAAATCAATGGACTGGAGCTATTCAGCGGGGTGCTGTCGGTGACTGCTGTGGTAGTGGGATGCCAACAGGCAGACATGCGCCAATTGGCTGAATTGAGCGCAGCGAGTGGCTTGGCTGGTATTCTTTCAGCCAATCCTATAGGCCTTTGTGCGGCTGCTATTGCCCTAGTCTTGGCGTGGAAGCACCGCCGCTCTACGGCTGATTTGGGGCGCAGCTTGCTGGTGGGTGGAGTAACAGCCGGGGCTGCGTTCGCAGCCGGTTCTACGGTGGCAGCTTTAGGAATAGGTTCCGGTCTGCTGCCTGCTGTGGCCGGAGTGCTGTTGAGCGTGGTGACGGGTTTTTATGTGCGCAATTTTTTGGTGAAAAAGCTTTATCCGCCAACGGAAACAAGCTTTGCCGGACTTTTGCCCCCACCGCAGGAGGAATTGCAGTGGGTTGTGCCCGATATGGATGAGGTACAAACGGACGTATGGAGGGCCATGCTGTGCTATGAATACCCCATGTCGACAACTGTGAGCATGGCTTTGCAACGTGCGTTGAAACAATAGTTCTCTTATGAAAACAACACAATATATAATACTGATGGCTTGCGCGTTTTCTTTGTGCGCATGTGGTGATGGGAGTGTTTCTCCGGATGAAATAGAGGATGGAGGTCACTATGTCGGCGAAAAAAATCCGGAAACGGGAAAGGTGGAATTGCGTGAAGAGACGCTAGAGGAAGCGGCTCAGAGAGAGACCGGGAAAGTGATCGTGGACAAGCTGAATCCGCTCTAGGATGAACGGAGTGCTTGGTTTATCTTGACTGTGCCAGGGAAAAAAGCGCCGGCGGAGCGGAAGTCGCTCCGCCGGAGTGCTATCCGGCATAGAGGGGCGTATGGATGACGCCTACCGTGCGATGGCTTCACACATCAATCGCTTCGTCTTTTTGCTCTTGGGTGATGGAGGTGAGCTCATCGTTGAGCTCTTGTTGCATATCCGCTGGTATTTCCTCTTTCTTTTGCAGGAAGAAGGGAGTGATGGCTGCGAGGGCCATGGAGATGATACCCATGTCATCCAGCCAGCCGATGACGGGGATGATATCCGGGATACAATCCAAGGGGCTGATGGTGTAGAGCAGCACGGCTGCGAGGATGGCGATGTTGCGAGGGGTGAGGAGGGTATCAGCCTTGCCGTGGCGCAGCATGTTGTAGATGAGGTTGACGCGCTTGAAGGCGGGGGATTTTTTGCCGGCTGTGCGCAGCCACTTTTCAGCAGTGGCTAAGATGACTTTGCGGTTTTCGGGGTCTTTCATGCGCTGCACCCATTCGGATTGTTCGAAGTCAGCCAGCGTTTTATATATTTTATCTTTGAAAGAGGCGGGGGCAGGGCTCTGGGCTGCTTCTGTAGCCGCATCTTGTTCGGTATCTTGAGGTTCAGTAGTGGCAGGGGGGCTGCTGGGCTCATCTTCTTGCGCGGAGGCCGCGGGCGATTGGAGGGATTGCAGGATGATGGGGCGCAGGTCCTCTGTGGCGAGTTTTTTGTTGTCCACCCAAGCATCGATGATGATGGTGAGGATTTCTTCCAGGCGGGAGGCGGTGATGGTGGCTTGGATGTAGAGCTCGGAGCCGGGCTCTCCCACGGAAATGTGCCAGAGCTTGCGGTTTGCAGAGGCGGGGGCAAGCGCCAGGGGACAGCCGATTTTGCTTTGAGCAATGGAGACGGCTTTGTTGAGGGCTGCGCGGCCCACCATGGTATCGGAGAGCAGGTTGATAGCTACGTGTTGGGTTTTATGTAAGATGGATTTAAGCATGCCGGTGGTAGGGGAGGGTATAATAGAGAGATGTTGGAGGGAAGAATTCTGATGAAAGAAAGGGGAAAAAAACTTGCCCCTTTCTACGGTGTCTTGTTGTGTGAAAAGGTGGTTATATTTGCACGGTTTCTACGCCATCCCACGAGGTACAGGAGAAAGAACCGATGCCGGGGTCACTCTCGCAGAGGAGGACGGCACCCCGCAGAGCCCGAGTGGCCAGGATTTTGCTGCGGTCTGTGGCAGAGAGGGGACCGGGGGTGGCAGATTCAACGATGAGGGGCTGCATGTGGCCGTCTTTGTGGCAAATCATGCAGCGTTGGGGTTCTGTTGATTCTTCTGTAATGACGAGACAACCGGCATTGTGGATTTGTTCGAGTGTGTTCCAGAAGAAGCCCCCGCCGGTATCGTGGTTGCGGGTGTCGGGGTAGCGGCAGTTGCGGCAACGGTAGCCAAGAATGGGGCCGCGCAGCTCTTCTACGACACCGCTGGGCGCCGGATTAAGCTTGCCGGATGGCGAGGTGGTGACCTTTACCTCCGTACGGTGAATGGCTTGTTGTAGTTGTTGGAGCTGGTGGCCGCCGCAGTTGGGACATGTAAACGTGATATACATGGTGGATTGGAGTCTCGTGACGGAGTTAAAAATATCGCAAACTCGATATTCTGTCAATGAAAAACTGAATAGAAATGAAAAAAAGCGTAGACGTTGTGAATATCGGCTTGCCAAAGTGTGGCGTTAATGCTATATTGCGCTCTGTGAAAGCGCAAAATCAAGACGAGTTAAAGTTGAATGTTAAGTTGTGGCTCAAGGCCAACAACTACAGCTACGCTTGGCTTGCGGGGAAGTGTTTCGTGACGGAGGCGACGGTGCGCAATTGGATGGCCCGCAAGGTGATTCCGGCATCAAAGGAGTTTATCATCCGCGAGTTGATGAAGGATATGCCTTTGTCGCTCCCCTCTCGTGTGCAAGTGACGGAGGAGACGCATGTGACACTGAGCTTGGATGCCAACACGAGGCGTGTGCTGGAAAAGAAGGCCTTTGCCCAGGGTAAGACGCTTTCCGAATTCTTGGCTGATGAGGTGCCACGCTTGGGTGATGAAGAGTCGGAGGAAACAAAGGAGGCCTGATAAGGGCTTTCTCCACCTACGGATATCATCACCTTCCAGATGAGTGAGCCGCGCCGAATGGCGCGGTTTTTGCTGTGGCGCAAAAGGAGATTTGACAAGACGGAATGCGGTGTGTAGAATGGGGGGGAGTAGCAGTTAGTGTAGCAGGAAATATATGGATATCGTATCGTTACCACCGGGTACCTTTATAGGAAGTTACAAGATACTCAAGGCTCAAGGGCAGGGGGGATTTGGTATTACCTATATTGCATGGGATAAGGGATTGGAGCGAAATGTGGTACTCAAGGAGTGTTTCCCGTCCACCATTTGTCGCCGTACGGATACGGGAGGCTTGGCACCGCTGCAGCCTCATTTGGAGGATATGTATGTAGCGGCTATGGCGGATATGCGCCGGGAGGCGATGATGCTGGCCAAGCTGAGCCACCCCGGGATAGTGCCGGTGTATGATGTATTCGAATCGCAGGGCAGTTTATTTTATGTGATGCCGTGGCTGGATGGCGGGAGCTTGAAGGAGCGGATGGAGGAAGCGCAGGAAACGGAGCAGCCCATTGCCCCGGAGCAGGCCTTGGAGTGGCTGGTACTTGTGCTGGATGCGCTGGTGTATCTGCACAATCAAGGGGTGATTCACCGCGATTTGAAGCCGGATAACATTGTATTCAATGCGGAGAATAAACCCGTACTCATTGATTTTGGATCTGCCCGCAAGTATGTGGAGCATTCGGTGTCTCAGGGTGAGTTTTCGTGGCGTTATGCTGCGCCGGAACACATCACCGGCAAGGGGAACTTGGGGCCGTGGACGGATATGTATTCCCTCGCTACAACGTGGTATGAGCTGCTGAGCGGTTGCGATGCCGAGGATACGATACACCGTTTGCAAAAGGATGAGTTGGTGCCACTGCGCAAGTTGAAGCCGGCGCGGAAACTCCCGCGCGCATTGGTGGAGTCAATTGACCGCAATATGGCATTGGAGCCGGACGACCGCTGTGAGACAGCGGAGCAGTGGCGCGATTGGCTGCTTAAGAGTGCCCAGCCACGCGGGCTGAGGATGCGCCAGCGCTGGTTTAGCTTTCCGCGGTGGGTGTGGTTGCTGTTGTTTGGGGTAGCGGTGACGCTGGGGCGCTGCATTGGGCAGTTGCAGGTGGAGGCGAATAAATCAAAACCAGATCCAAAGCAACAATATTTTGTGAAGATGGAGGATGGCACTCTCCTGGTGCAGAGGGATGATACAAGTGCTGTAGATTTGACACCGGTGATGTACATTCCCCACGGCGGGGATGATACTACCGGTCGTGCTAGCGCACCGGAACCGGGGAGCCCGGAGTTCCTGGATAAGTTGTTTGCCGATTTTTGTACGTATCATGCAGCGGTTATTGAGGATTTTCGCAAGAAAAAAGATGAGTGGCTTCGGCAACGCAGCGAGAATGTGCAGGAGTTTGAGCGTCAGTTGACCGCCATGCAAGAGACACTCTTACCGCAAATCCGTAAGACACCGCGCCCCGCCGAGCCTATCGGTGATTTGGGTAACCCCTGGCTGCGTTTGCAATTGAAGGTAGATGCTCAGGTGGGCGCCTTGTGCAAGAAGTTTGTGGATAAAGACCGCCCCATGCTTTGGGCTATGGAGGCTGAGATAGAGCAGATGCAAGAGATGCTGAGGGAGCCTGCATCTCATTACCCGAAGGGCTCAACGGATGAATTGGCGAGGCTCCCGATGCTGACGGAGCGCTTGGAAAAAGAAATTATCGGCGATGCCAATGAGGCGGTATCGCAAAAGATGCCCTGGAGCCAAGGCAATGCAATCGTCAGCGATTGGCTCTCGCAGGGCGGGGCTGATTTGGGTACTCAGCAATAGGGCTGCGTTCAAATGCTTTCTTCGGTAAACTCTACGCCGAGGATACTGATATCATCATCTTGCTGGGGTTTGCCGGTGAATTGCTGCATGCCGGCAAGGGCGATGTCGATAGTCTCGCGGATGTTTTGGGGGGCTCGCCGACTCAGGAACTCCATGATGCGGTTGGCTCCTATTTCCTCGCGTTCGGCATTCATTGCTTCGATGAGCCCATCCGTGTAGAGCATGAGTTTGGTGCCGGGTTCCAGTATGATTTCGCTTTCGCGATACATGGCAGATTCCAGCAGACCCAGTGCGGGTGAGCGGGGGATGGGCGGCCGAATGGCGGATCCATCCGGGCTCAGGATAATGGGGGCCGGATGCCCGGCACCGGAGAGGGTGAGACGGCGTGTCTTGAGATCCAGATATACATAGCAGGCGGTGGAGAACATGGTAATGTTGGCCTGGCTAAAGATGCGGTAGAGCTGGCGGTTTAATGATGAAAGCAACAGGCCGGGCGTGTCTGCCAAGCTGGAGGCTTGCTCCATGAGCCCACGCAGCATGGAGGCGATGAGCGCGGCGCGTACGCCGTGTCCCATCACATCGCATATCAACATGCCGATGCCGGATTCACCCACCGGGTAGACATCATAAAAATCCCCGGCAACGCCGCTGGATGGCATGTACACATGGTGGAATCTGGCAATGCGGCGCAGCCCCTTTTCCTCCCACACGCGGTCGGCTATGCGCTGCGGTTGCAAGGCGCGCTGCACTTCGCGAGCAAGGCTGATTTCATGCTCCAGGATACGGTTGCGCTCATCCAACTGCTGCGCCATGTTCTGGTAGCGGTGCTGGGTCTCAATCAGTTCCGTAACATCAGATGAGATACCGACAATGCCTTTGATGGAACCATCGGAAGCATACCACGGGAATTTGGAGATGCGGCTCCACGAGCGATGCCCGCCTTTCCACGTTTCCAAGTGGATGCGGTTGGTGATAGGTTTGCGGCTTTCCATGACCTCCAGCTCCTCTTGGCGTGCAACGGTGGCATCTGCAAAGAAGTTTGTATCCTTGCTGCCGATGAGGTCGGAGGGGGTGGGAACACCCATCTTGCGGGCGGTGGCTTCATTGGCCAGCACGAAACGGGATTCCCGGTTTTTGAAGTAGATATTATCCGGCAGGTAGTTGATGAGCGTGCGGAAGAGGTCTTTTTCTTCCATGGCGTGCAGGTCTGTCATCTTGCGACGGGTGATATCGACCCACACACCTACGAGACGCAGCGGTTTTTTTTGTTCATTGCGCTCCAACAGGCCGTTGACTCGAATCCAGCGCCAGCCGCGCGAGCGCTGGTTGAGCAGGCGCACCTCGACTCGTAGCGGGGTGGTCATGGGCCAGTTGAGGTAGCGCTGCACTTCGGAGAGGAAGAAGGCCCGGTCATCCTCATGAATGGTCATTTCCGGCTCTGTGAAGATATTGGGCGCGTGCTCGCGGATGGGCAGCCCCATCATGCGTAGGCATTGCTCGGTGTAGTATATCTCGCCGGATTCCAAGTTCCAGCAATACACCCCTTCCTCCGCTGCGCGTAGGGCTTTGCGGACGATTTTCCAGTTGAATACACCTGGAACGGACTGGGATGCCGGATGCTGGGGCTCACCGTGGCTCATTACCATACAATCTACGCCAAAGCGAGCCGTCTTTCAAGCAGAATCCGCTCTAATACCGGCAAAAAATGCGAAAAAATGGGCAGGGGCGGAGCTGGACATTGTTTTTCTTTACAAGCGGAGGACTTTTTTATAGTATACGCAACATGCGCGCGCAGTTGGGTGTGATTGTTTTATTGGGTATGTTGGGAACAGCAAGCTGCACTTCTAGCCCCCAGAAGAGCCAAAGTATTGGTATGGCAGCCGGCATCTATTCGGATTATACGGCAGCTTTGAATGCGGTATTGGATGCTATGAGGCGGGGAAAGAATCCCATTACTTTGCGCGTGAAAGGGAATGGCCAGCAGGTAGCTGAGCGGTTGACACAGGACAGTGTGAAGTACGCCATGGTGACAAAGGTGAAAACGATGGCCATAGGGGATTACATTGCACTGCACCCCAGCTATGTGGATGACACGTTGCTGCTGGCTGTACACCGGGGCGATTTGCCGGAGTCTGCGTTGTCTTCATCTCAGCGGGCGGCTTTGCACAAGGTGCAAGGTGTGGTGCGTGGTATCATGCGGCAGCACTCCGGGCAATATGAACGTGCATTGGCCCTGCATGATTATATATTGAGAACATGCAGGTATGACACCTCGATGAAAAATTGGAACCACGCGACGGTGACGGTGGACCTCATCAATACGCACCGCTCGGTGTGTGATGGCTACACCCGCCTGTACCATATTCTTCTTTCTATTGCCGGGATTGAAAACTGCATTGTTGTGGGGTCGAGTGGTAAAGATGTGTCACACTCTTGGAATATGGCCAAACTGGAGGGTAAGTGGACGCATATTGACTGCACCTACGATGACCCGGTACCGGATGAGCCGGGCCGCACGATGCGCCATTATTTTGGAATGTCTGACGCTATGATTGCGCGCAACCATACATGGAATCGCGCGGCGTACCCCACTGCCGACTCATCTGCCATGTATTATCCCACAACGCGAGGCTTGCGTTTTGAGACAATGGAAGAATTCCTGCATTATTGCCGGAGCTATGCTGCAGCCGGGCACAAAAGCATTGCTGCTTATGTGCAGGAGCTGGCAAATTCCGGTGCAAATGCCAAGGCTCTCTTGGAGCAAACACAGCTGCGCCTACGCATGAATGTAGTGGAGCGTTTGCAGGTAGACACTGCCACCCCCGGGGTGTTATACTGCTACTTCCGCTGATGATGTTTGCGGCTGTGTATCAATCATCCAGATCGTTGAGTACAATTTCAGGGTGGGCGAAGGGGTAGTGGTAGCCGGAAAATGATGTGCCCAAGCCTCGGGGCTCCCAGTATGCCCGCATGTTGGCAGGGGGGAATATCTCGTCCTTATCCGCAATGTAGGCTTTATCCCAAGCGAGGGTTGGTGCTGGGCTATCCTTGCTCCATGCGGCGAGGTTTTCCAGCTCTGCGATTTTTTCAAATGCATCACGGTCCGGGTAGGGTCCATCCGGCATGTAGCGGGAGGCATCTTGGTGTTCTGCTGCGGCATTGGTGCCACTGCGTGCAAGATTGCGCATTGTGCGCAGTACGACGCGCAAGCGCATGCCGTATCGGTCATCTACCGGGTATGGGGTACCGTTGAGGGCGATGGCTTTGTATAGCGGCAGCTCTTGGCATGTTTGCTCTGCAACCCAGATGCCGAATGACCATGCGAAGAGGTAGATGCGGCGGTAGTTGCCAAGCACTGCCGTGGTAAGCGGGGTAATGGCTGTGTAGTTGCAAATGGCAAGTACATCGTACCCGGCGGGGCAAATGTGGTTGATGGCATTGGGCGTGGCGGCCCAGCCCAGCATGTAGAGGATGAGATCCTGCTTGCCTTCTTTCCTGAGCCAGTATTGCTGCATGTGTGGGGGGCGGGCGTTAGGCTTGGTATTCTGCCCAAGATGAGCTGGTTTCCCACACGCGCACGCGCTCCAGGCGCACGCAATCGCGCACAGGGTAGTTGCAAGCTCCCTTGGCTGCACGTTTGAGTGCTGCTGCGGCGTGTTGATATACGGCAAAAGCCATTGCTTCGCTGGTGGGATCCTGCTTCTCAAAGGGGATGATGCGGTCGCCGTAGATGGCGCGGAACTCTTCGTAATGCGGGTCCTGCGTATTCATGCAGAGCGCATGGTCAAATTGTTCCAAGAAATCGCCCATCATTTCCTTGATAGCTTTAAAATCCAGCACCATATCCTGTGTATCCAAGCTTTCGGCACAGAAAACAAGCTCCACACTCCGGGTATGCCCATGCGGAAATTGGCAGTTACCGGGGTGCTTGGAGAGCAGGTGCCCACTCTCTAATTCAATGCTTTTGCATATGCGGAACATGGGCTATATCAGGCAATGGGGGTGACGCCTTTCTTGAGGATGATGTTGCCGTATTTGGCGGTTTCTCCGCTCACAACAACGGCATAGGCCTGCTTAGCCCGCTCATAGAAGGCGTAGCGCTCCATGCGCTCAATTTCCCCGGTGTAGCCCATGGCCTTGCGGTATTTTTCTTCTACGGTAGGGTCGAGCGTATCGCCGGGTACGGCTTCCATCATGATGACGGGGGTGGCGTAGCTATCCAGCTCAAACAGAGGAATCATGCCGGCCAGCAGAGCATCTACACCAATGCCATCGGCGCGCACTACGGTCGTGTTGAAGGTGTGCCCGGGGAAGTGGGCATCAGAAAGCACAATTTCATCTCCATGGCCCATTTCGGCCATGATTTTGAGCAGGGACGGAGATATAACGGGGGAAATTCCTTTCAGCATAGCAAGTGTATGCTGCCACAGATTGGGGGCGTTGTCAATGCCGAACTTCAGTGGACCTCCTGTGAGCTGCGAGGTATAGAGGTACCGCGGATGCCACTACTACTGCGGCTGCCGAGTCTGTGCTTGGCGGATGTGGAGCGGCGATGCAGTTTGTTGCCCGGCAGGTACTTTGAAAGATAGGGCAGGAGCTTATCCATGACTAGGATGTTGCCATCTGAGGTGATGTGGACGTGATCGCGGGTGCGAATATCCACCACCTTGCCGTTTTGGAGTCTAGCGCGTTGCATGTATCTGCCGTTGGCATCTGCCAAGATGGGGCGGGTATTGAGGAATTGGGCTCCGTTGTTTCTACAGGTCCAATCCATGATACGGATGATGCCTTGGAGTTGCTTATCAAGCGGTTGCTCGTCCATGATGGGGGGGCCCATCAAGATGAGGCGGGCATTGTGCTTGCGCACGATGCTCACGATCTCCATAAGCTTGCCGTAGTATGCTTTTTGCCAATCAATGGAAAGGGGCTCTCCCAAGCCTTTCATACCGTGTATGTTTTGCGGGTCATTGGTGCCCACCCACATGACAACGATTTGCGGCTTGTGTGCAACCATGTTCTTTTCCAATACTTGGGGCCAGTTGTAGAAGTCCGGGCGGCTAAGCCCTGTGGATTTTTTGCCGATGGGAATCAGCGTGAGATTGGCATAACCATCCAATGCTTTCTTCATTTGGGGCCCCAAACCTTCCATGAGTGAATCCCCCGTGAGGAGTATTCGTGTGGGGTGCTGCACGGTGCCCTCGCCCTCTCTCACTAGGTTGCGTGCAATGGGTGCTGCCACCGGTGCTGATTCTGCCACGGCGGAGGAACAAAGGAGCATGAGCCCCAGCATGGATGCTTGAAGGATTTTCATCTTTTCTTCCTTTTCTTTTTGGTGGAGGGAACGTATTTGACGGTGACGGCCAGCGGTGCGGGGCCGGCTTTTTTCACCTCCTCTTCGGTGAGACACTGTTCAGGGTGGTTTGCGCTGAATTCTACCAAATGTTTTTCTAACACAGGCATTAACTGGTCGATGACGACGCGGTTGCCTTCCGGTGTCAGGTGTGTTTTGTCTGCCCGGCGTAAGCGCACGATTTTGCCGTCCTTTTCCTTACGGAAGGCCAAGAAGTCACCATTTTCATCGGACAGGGTGAGCTTGGTGTCGATAAAGGGGATGCCTGTGCGTGTGCAGTATTCTTCCTGCGCCTTGCTGGTTTCTGCCAGCAAGCGGCTGTAGCGCCCGCCAATGGCCGGTAAACCAACCCAGATGACCTTTGCGCCGTTATTTTGAGCAAGGTCAACAATTTCCTGCATTTTCATGGCGTAGGTGTCTCTCCATACTTGCCCGCCGGTGGGGGTAAAAGAGCCGTTGTGCTTGATGGGTTGGCCATCATTTGCGCCGATAAAGACCACAAGGATATCAGGCTTATGCTCCTCAATCGCGTCGCGCATGTGGCCGGGCCAATCAAAGAAATCCGGGCGGCAGAGGCCGGTGGAGTATTTGGCAGAAAGGATGAAACGCAGTCCCTTGCGATGGCGCATGAGGCGATGTGTGCGCGGTCCCAAATCTTCCATCAGGGAATCGCCCATCATCATAATTTTACAGCGTACAGGGGGAGCCTGTTTCACAACAGAAGTATCTACTTCTTCCTTTGCCGGTTCTGCGGGTGCGGGGGTGTCTTCTACCACCAATTGCGGTTGGCTGGGTTGCTCCGGCGCGGGGGGTGGTTCGCTCACATCTTCCACCAAGGGGGACGGGGGCGGTGTGGGTTGCTCTATGTCACCTTCTGTTCCCGGGGCGCTGGGGGTGTGTTCTGCTGTGGCTGGCGGGGGAGGCCAAGGCAGCGGCTCCGCCTTATCTGTTGTAAGGGGAGAATCATCGAATAAAGGCAGAGTGGAGGGTTCAGCCTCGTTGTATCCGACTGCCGGGAGCGGGTCTGTTTCATCATCCGACTCTTCCATTATGTCGGCAACGGGTAGGGGCTGTGCCGGAGGGGGGGGCGGCTGGGGTGTTGGTGGCGGTGGCTCCGGTGACGGTTCCTGTTCAGGCTTCGGTGCCGGTTCTTCGGCTATTTCCGGCTCTACCTCATCTGCATATTCTTCGGGTGCTTCACCACTACCCAAGGCAATCCATTTATCGAGCCAGTCGCGCTGTGCCTGATTATATTCCGTAAGCCCGGCATATTCCGCAACCACAGTTAACCAGTCGGCTGCTTTGATGGCGTAGGGAGTCCCTTCATCTTTCAGTTTGCCGGCATAGGTATCCGCATTTTGCAGCACATAGATGCCACCTACCACGAGGGTAGCGAGGCATATTTTGAAGGCTTGCGGCAGTTGCGGTTTCATGTCAGGCTTTTATCAGAAGTTGAAGTAGATGAAAGGCAGGGTACCCTCCGGCCCCATGTTCATGATAAGCCCACACAGTAGGGCGATAACGGCGGCTTGTATCACCCAAGGTAAGCGTGCTTGAACCCCGGTGAAATGGCGGTACAGCCAGGGTCCTATCCATTGGATGGCAAGACCGCAGATGATGGCAAGCAAGACCAGCGCCGTAAATCCATTGCCGGTACCGTCCAGCGCGAGCATGCGTTCGATAACTTGGATGGCACTTTCCCAGCTTTCTGCGCGGAAGAATATCCACAGCAGCGCGATGAAGTGAATCGTTATCACCCAGGAAAGAACTTTGGCCGGAGTGCCTATCCAGAAGGGTACGCGGGATGTGCCCACTATCATCTTGAGCAGTTTTTTGAAACCGTGTACAACGGCTAAGCCGAGTCCGTGTAGAGCTCCCCAGATGAGGAAGGTGAGCCCGCTGCCATGCCACATGCCACCTATAAGCATGGTCATGAAAAGATTGAAGTAACGGTTGCCTTTGCGACTGCCCCCCATGGGTATGTAGAGATAATCCCGCAACCAGGTTGAAAGGGTAATGTGCCAGCGATGCCAGAATTCCTGCAAATCCAATGCCTTGTAGGGTGAGTTGAAGTTGGACGGCAGGCGGAATCCCATGAGCCGTGCTACGCCAATGGCTAAATCTGTGTACCCGGAAAAATCGCAGAATATCTGTATGGTGTATGCGTAAACGCCCACAAGTACCGCGAGAGAACTGTAATCTTGCGGTGTTGTAAATACGCCATCTACGATGTGTTCGGAAAGGTAGGATGCCAGCACCACTTTCTTAAACAAGCCACTCACAATGTAGGCCATGCCTTCTGTAAAATCGGCGGCATCTGCTACGCGGCGTTGTTGCAATTGCGGGAAAAAGTCGTTTTCTCGCATGATGGGACCTGACAGAATGGTGGGGAAGAATGAGACGTAGGCCAGCACATCCATGAAACTGCGGGGGCGCAGCTCTTTATTGCGATAGTGGTCGATGCTGTAGGAGAGCCCTTGGAACGTGTAGAAGGAGAGCCCAACTGGCAGTACGATGTCTGCGAGTGCGGATGAGAAAAGACAAGAAAAATCCCAACCCACCATATCTGCCATGGATATTAGATTGAGAACCAAGAATTCATAATACTTGAAATATACAAGTATCAGAATATGAATCACGACATTACCGCTAATTAAAAGCTTGCGGCCAAGGTCCGAAAGCTTGGGCATGAGAGCTGCCGTGCCCCAGTTCAATGCTGCAATGCCCAGCAATAATGATAGGTAGACCGGCCCTGCAAAACCGTAAAATACCAGACCGGCGACTATTAAAAACCACTTATACAGGCCACTCATGCGCCGTATGCTCCATCCCACCAATAAGACGGGTAGAAAAAAGAGAACGAAGCTAAGCGTGACGAAATTCATCTGTAAGTACGGGCGCAGATTATAGGGAAGCTACCCTGCATTGTCAATAGAGAAATGCTGCTTTGTAATACTTCTGTATAACCCTTTGCAAAAGAAAACTCCCTCCGCAATGAACGGAGAGAGTTTTTTGCAAGTTGTTTAGGGAAACGAAAATGTTAGCTTTGCTTGGCTTGGAGGGCTCTGCGAGCGCGTACGCCCTCAGCCAGAGTATCCAAAATGCTCAGGGTGCCATCCCAATCCACACAGGCATCTGTAATGCTGACTCCGTATTGCAGGGGTTGCACGCATTTCTGATTGCCTGAGTTGATATTGCTTTCAATCATGACGGCTCCGATATTATCCTCGCCGGCAGCCAGTTGCTGGGCAATGTTTGCTGCTACATTTGCCTGCTCCTGCCATTTTTTGTGGCTGTTGCCGTGGGAGCAATCAATCATGATTCGGTTGCCAATGTTGGCTTTTTGTTGCACCTCCCAAACCTGCTGCACGTGCTCGCTGCTGTAGTTCGTTCCTTGGGTCGAGCCGCGCAGGATAACGTGGCAGCTATCGTTGCCGGAGGTTGAAACAATGGCTGATACGCCTTGTTTGGTGACGGAGAGGAAGCAGTGTGGGTGTGCAGAGGAGACGATGCCGTCTACCGCAATTTGCACACAGCCCGTTGTACCGTTCTTGAACCCGATAGGCATACTCAGACCGCTTGCCAGTTCGCGGTGGACCTGGCTTTCCGTCGTTCTGGCACCTATGGCACCCCATACAATCAAATCGCTGATGTACTGGGGGGTGATAACATCCAGGAATTCAGTAGCGGCGGGGACTCCCATTTCCGAGAGCCGGAGCAGAAGCCCGCGCGCAATGCGTAATCCGCTGTTGATGTTGTATGATTCATCCATGAAAGGGTCATTAATAAGCCCTTTCCAGCCTACTGTCGTACGCGGCTTTTCAAAATACACACGCATGATGAGCAAGAGCTCCTTCTCATATTTTTCGCGTATGGCAGCCAAGCGTCCGGCATAGTCGATTGCTGCTACCGTGTCGTGGATGGAGCAGGGGCCCACCATCACGGCTAAGCGATCATCTTCTTTCTTGAGAATGCGCCGTACGGCTTCGCGGGTGTCGTACACCATTTTAGAAGCCTCAGGGCTCGCAGGAAAATCCTGCATGAGAATTGCCGGTGATATCAGCGGACGTATGTCCGTGATGCGTACGTCATCTGTGATGAATGAATTCATTTATTTGCTTACTTTTTTCCAAGAGTATACGTTGTCCAAGATAGCATCAGCCTCTTCTTCTGCTGCAATTTCAGCTTCTTCTTTGTTGGCCGCTTTCTTCTTGGCAACTTTTCCGTTTGGTGCTACGCCGAGACCATCCGGGCCAAGTCCGTAAACAATGCAGGGCTTGTTGCGCAGTCGCTTCTTGCGGGCAAAGGGGTCAAGGCATCCATCTTCTTCTTCACAAAGAACCACGTAATACGGGTTGCCCCAAGGGTCATACAGGCCCAATTCATTATTGTTGGGGTTGGTGTAGAGACCATCAACGGGTTCTTCTACTTCTGTAGAGCGCAGATAGAACTCCTTGAGGGAGTTGAGTCGGTTGTCTTCATCTTCCTCTCGGTTGGTGAGAATTTTGAGCATATCAGCATCTTCACCGTCTGCCGTTTTGAGGAAGATTTGGTCATTCTTATCCGGCTTGACTGCATCTGCTGTGTAGGGGAGCATTCCGTTGTTGTCTGAACGGAAGCGGGTAACGGCTTCTACGATGTCTGCACAGGTTTTTGCAGAGGATGTGCGCTTGGCGTCATCCATGAATGACATGTAGGTGGGGTATGCAATACTGGCTAGGGTTGCCAGAATGGCAATTACAACGATGAGTTCTATAAGGGTGAAACCCTTGCTGCGGTGAGAGATATAGGAGGTGTCCATACGCGTGTATATTATCATGCTGCCCCCAGTTAGAGCAAGCAGAAATGCAGTATCATGCCTCGTTTTTCCCGTTTTGGCGTATGTTTCGGAAAACGATACCATGCTTGGGAGCGAAGAAGTAGGCCAGCAGGAAGATGATACCCATGACAACGATGATGGTGGCACCCAAGTGCCAGCCGAGCGGGTAGGAGAGGAAGAATGCGGTAATGGATCCTAATCCGCCGATGAGACCGCCACCCCAAAAAAGGGCTGCAGCATCATCGGTAATCAGGTACATGGTAGCTGCCGGTGCTACGAGAAGCCCCAGGGTGAGGAATGCTCCTACTGCTTGCAGGGAAGAAACGAGGACCAAGATGATGAGGGCGAAAATCCCATAGCTGAATGCGCGGGTTGGTATACCCATGGTGGCTGCTGCTCGTGGGTCAAAAAGGTAGATGAGGAGGGGGCGGTGCAGAGCCGTGATAGTGAGGATGGCCAGCGCACTTACTGCGTAGGATATCCATAAATCCACATTACCCATGCTCATGATATTGCCAAAGAGCCAGTCGTCCACTTTTTGTTGCAGGCCTAGCCGGATAAGGATGATGTAGCCGATGGCAAACGCCGTGGCATGAAGAATGGAAAGGGCTGCATCATGATCGATGCGTGAGGTGCGTGAGAGAAAGAGTGAGCCCAAACCTACCAGTAATCCGGCAATGATTGCTCCGGCGAGTATGCTTAATTGAACCAGTCCAAACAGCAAAATGGCCAACGCTATTCCGGGAAGCAAAGCGCAGGATATGGTGCCGATTTGTAAGGATGATTTGCGTAGTACAACTAGCGCACTTACAAAGCCATTGGAAAAACCGATGACCCCGCAGGCCCATAAACTGCGCTGCGCTATTGGTTCCGCTAAAAACTGGAGAAACTCGTTCATAAATGAGTGGTGGCAGCGGGGGAAAATCCGAATGCCCGGTGCAGATGCTCCGGGCAGAGCACGTCCGCCGTGGCTCCAAAAGCTATTGTTTCTTTATTGAGCAGAAGGGTCTGATCGAACAGCTCTGCTGCATTATTCAAATTGTGGTGGGATGCAATAATGAGGCGCCCTTCATCTGCCAGCTGGCGTAGCTGTTGCCCCAATGATTGCATGCCCGGTACGTCCAAGCCGGTAAAAGGCTCATCCAGTAGAAGAATATGGGCCTCTTGTGCCAGTGCTCTCGCTAGGAATGCCCTCTGCTGTTGGCCGCCGGAGAGTTCTCCGATACGCCGGTGTTGCAAATCGCCCAGCTGCAGCGTCTCTAGTGCTTTGTTGACGATGTGTTTGTCGTGCTCTGACACGCGTTTCCATATCCCAAGCGTAGGGTAACGCCCCATTTCCACCAATTGGCGCACGGTGATGGGGAATTGCCAATCGACCGCAGAACGTTGGGGAACGAAAGCTATTTCGTGGCGCGTATGCAGCAAGTCCTGTCCATTCCACAGCATTGTACCTGCTTGCGCTTGGACAAACCCGGCCAAGGCATGAATGAGGGTAGATTTGCCGGCTCCATTGGGCCCCATTAGGGCAAGAGTATGCCCGCAATGTGTGGAGAAGGAGATATCCCGGAGTGCTTCTACATCTCTGTAGCTGACTCGTAATCCACTCACAGTCAGATTGTGGCCGCCGTGGTGGTGCACGCCGCCCCCCCAGCAAATGTGGTCATGAGTTGTTACCATGTGAAAGAGAATATAGTATGCAGCAGGCTCCCATCACTGCCAGTCCATTGGGTTTCTGTGCGAGCAGGGCGCCCGTGTGGCTCCAGCGTGAGTGTAGCCACGTTTTCCGGAGAGGCTTCGGGCCAATGAAGCTCGGTTTCAATATCGACTACTTTTATATTTGGGGGAAGTTCTATATAAAGTTCGTACGGGGATGCTGTTCCTGCCGGGATTTCTGCTAATACGGAATCCTCGTATCGCAAGATTCCGGAGCTAAGATTTCCTGTGTATCGCAGGCTCAGGAACGTACGGCACTTTGGTTGTTCTTGCTGTGGGGCGGGGGTGACTTGCTGAAGAAGCTGCTGATTTTTGTCGCGAGGGAGTGTAAGGTATATCAGCGGTACCCCTGCTATGAGTACCCCTATGAGTGTAAAAAAACAGCGAAGTAACGGCGTCATGCTCGGAGTATTAGTGGGGGGCTTTTTCGTCCTTTTTTGCCTTGGCCGGAGCCAAACCTGAGGCTATTACCCCAGTGTTGAAGAGGAAAATTTTATCATAACTTTCCATGCTGGGGTAGATGCCATCCATCACTAAGGGGCGGGATGAAATACCCAGCTCGCGAGCGATGTTATCCAAGGCTTTGGGGGAGGCATTCACTTCTGTAAAGATGCATTTAACTTGGTTTTTTCGTAAGGTGGTAATCAGTTGCGCAAGGGATGCGGTGTCGCCTTCACTTTCTTTTGCTATACCATGCACCGGTATGGGAGTGAAGTTGAAATCCCTGCAGAAATGGCACATTGCAGCATGGGCTGTGACCAAAACTCGCTGGTTTTGGGGGATGCGGCGCATGATGATTTTGCCCATGCGCAGAAGATTGTCCATGTTGTCTGCGTATTTTTTCTGATTGGATTCGTAGCTTGCTTTGTTTGCGGGGTCAATTTCAATCAATGCGAGCATGAGCGTGCGAGAGGCTCGCTTCATATTCGACGGGCTGTTCCACCAATGCGGATCCGGGTGGCTCCCATCGGGAACCATGACATCCGGTATATCTGCTCCCAGTTCCAGTATGCGTGTTTTTTCGGAGAGGGATTGCTTTAAATCTCCCAGATAGGGTTCTATTCCTTTTCCGCAGGCTAGTACCAATTTTGCTCCTACGGCAGATGATACTTCTGCGCTTGTTGGGCTGAAGCTATGCAAATCACCATTTTTGGGGAAGAGGTTGACGACTTTAACCTTGTCGCCCCCCACAAGGGTTGCCATTTCGCTGAGAAGCGGATGCAAACTTGCAATTTTGGCGGGGGCTGCTTGGGCTACTATCCCGAAGACGAAAAGAAAACACAGGGTAAGAATGGTTCTCATGCGCGTATGATACGCGCATGCGCAGGGTGAGTCAATCCTGCAAAAAGTCAGCAAGGTATTGCATCTGCGCGAAAAAGGCCGAGCCCATGGGCTCGGCCGAAAAAGTTGCCATCTAGGATTGATTGCCTTATGTGGCATTGTATTTACGCAGTATCTCAGCTGTGCCGGTATGACGTTCCTCCACGGCTTTGTCTAACGCTGTTTCTCCGTCATCATCTCGGGCGTTGATATCGGCTCCGGCTTCGATGAGTCTCAAGACTACATCATTGTGCCCATTATCTGCTGCTTCCATAAGCGCAGTATTGCCGTCTTCATCTTTGGCGTTTACGTTGGCTCCTGCTTTGATGAGCGCATCTACAGCACGCAGATTCCCGCGGTTTGCTGCTTTCATCAACGGGGTTTCTCCATCTTCATCGCGCATATTGATGTTGTGCCCTGTCGCAATGAAGCTTTGCAAATCTGCGACACCCTTTTCGGCAGCTCTGACGATAGCTTTACAGGCTCGTTCCGCTACATCGTCATCTGCCCATGTCGTTGGTGCAAATACTGCTGTCGCTAGTGCGATTGCTGCTAATGTATGTGTCGTTCTCATGGTCGTTGGGTCCTTTCTAATCGTGAAAATTCAGTATGTTACTGCGTCGTCAGTCGCTTTATAGCAGAGGGAACACCAACTTACAAGATTAATTTCTACAAAATAGGTATATATTTGCTGTTAGGCTTTTTTTCGCAAGGATGCGGGCAAGATACGGAGTTTGTCTCGGTATTTTGCGACGGTGCGTCTAGCCACAATAATACCCTCATTTGCAAGGGCGCAAGAGATATCGGTATCAGAGAGCGGCGCCGCCGGGTTTTCTTCTGCAACAAGGTGGCGAATACGGTCTTGAACAGCTGTTGCAGAGCTGGAGTTGGCCTCATCTGTAGCGGCAAGGGCAGTAGAGAAGAAGAAGCGCAACTCGAATACGCCAAAATCGCAGCGTAGAAATTTTTCATTGACCGCACGGGAGATCGTCGAAACATGTAATCCGGTATCGGCGGCGATGTCTTCCATGCGCAGCGGTTTCAGTTTGCATGAGCCATGGAAAAAAAAGTCGCGTTGATGTGCCACAATGGCCTTTGTTACGGCAAGAATTGTTTGTTGGCGTTGGTCTATGGCCCGCATGAGGTCACGGCCCTCTCGGAAGCAGCGAGAGAGGTATTGGCGTAATTCCGGTTTTTCTGCGTGTTCTGCCATCATGTTGCGATACCCGGCCGAGAGCGCCAAACGGGGAATTCCCACGCCTGTGAGTTGTACGTCCAATTCATCGCCTTTGCGGTATACGATTAAATCCGGGGATACGATGTTTTGTTCAACGCGAGCGAAATGGCTGCCGGGGTCGGGGTTGAGGCGAGCGATGCGTCGCGCAGCCAATTGCACCAACTTAGTGTCAGTGGATAATTTGCGGGCGGCTGATTCGTAGCGGTGGTTTACCAAATCATCCCAGCATTTTTGCAAGAGTTGCATGGCCAAGCTATCTTCTTCTCCCCATCGGCGTAGTTGGATGATGAGGCTTTCTTGTAAGCTTGTTGCACCTACTCCCGCCGGTTCCAGTTCTTGCACTGCTTTGAGGGCCCGACGAAAAAGTGCAGGGGGGATGTTTTGAGCCGTTGCGATATCCACCGGTGAGGCGGTAAATCTGCCGTGTTCGTCCAAATGCTCTATGAGTTGCAGGGCTGCTAGTTCCGTATCTCTGGGTAAGGCGCTTGTGCGAACCTGTCGTTCCAAGTGGCTTTGCAAGGTTTCTTCTTCCGCGAGGGAATCCATGAAGCGCGAATGCCTCTGTGTTGCTCCTTCATGAGCTGAGAAAGGCATCTCCTCATGCTGTTCGTCAGCGGGGGGCAATTCTTCCAACGCCGGGTTTGCGGCAACTGCGTGTCTCACTTGTTGGGCAAGTTCCATATGGGCAGCTTGCAAGGTACGCATAAAAAGCTGCATGGTGGCACTAGCGACCATGTGCTGCTTCATACCCTGTTCCATCCCGTGGGAACTCACGCGGCTTTCTTACCAGATTCTACCTTTGTTTGCAAGCGTTATTCCTGTCCCTAATATGACAAACTACTTGCTTGTCCGCGCATTTTGTATCAGTATATACTCGCTGTGTATGATGTCCCTGTCATCCTGTAAGCAAACAGCACGCCCGATGAATACCGGGCTCGGCTTTGCTTATTTTTATTATTATTGTAAGAGTGAAACACAGGGAAGCTGCTCTGTGCTAAGTGCGCGTGCGCGCTGATGCACCAAATCAAATAAGATATTGACTCCGCTTTGGCTTCCCGTTTGCCAGAGCGGTTTTTTTGTCGCGAATAAAACACAAAAATCATCCAACTATGAACAAATCTATGGTAAAACGCCCCTTCCTCAAAGTATGCGGACTTACGCATGCTTCATCATTAGATTGCGCCATTGCGATTGGTGCAGAGTACGTGGGGTTCCGTTTTTATCCGGGGGATATTCGTAGTATCAGCGCTTGGCAAGCTTCTAAGATGCCCTCCGGTAACGCTGTGCGGGTAGGTGTCTTCCCATCGGAAAATGCTGGCCATATCCTTACAATTGTCAAGGATGCTGCTTTGGATATGGTTCAGGTGGAAGCGATGGCTGGCGCAGAGTGGGTGCGGCATATAGAATCCTCGCGCGTTGTTTGTTCTCTTCGTTGCGGAGAGGGGCTTAGCGCGGAGGTTTTGCAGCGATTGATAGATGATTGGCAAGATATCTGCTCACTCTACCGCGTGGAGCTAGGCTCGCAATCAGATGCCGAGTTGCTGAGAAAACTACGTTTCCCGCATTCTTGGATGTTGGCCGGTGCCATTGATGCATTAAACGTGGAGCTTCTCGTGCATTCCTTATCTCCGGATGGTGTGGAAGTAGACGTTAGCATAGAACAATTTCCCGGGTTGAAAGATATGCAAAGCTTACTGAAAATTGGGAGCGCTATGCCGCTGCGTTGCTGAGTGCACTTTTGTATGTACTTTTTGGGCGGTTTGCTTAGCTCCATGCCGCCGGAAAGTATTGGCCTACTAATGGTTCCTGTACTGCAAAAAGCGCATCTCTATCCGCCGGCTCGTAATCCAAATACCCGTGCAGGTGGGTAAGCCCGTGTACCATGTAGCGGAAGAGTTCTTCTTCACGCTTCAATCTGTGCTCTTGGGCGTAGCGCTCAGCCGTATCGCAACTGACGATGATTTCTCCGTAGGGAAAGGTGATGGCATCAGTAGGTGTTGGGTCATTCAAAAATTCCCCGTGAATCCGGGCTATCGTATCATCATCTACCACAGATATCTCTACTGCTTCGAGCGTTGATAAAACGTGGTCCGGTCCCGGGGGCGCCTGCAACAAATGCGGCAGCATGCGTTGCAATGCCTCGCGAAAGCCTGTAAGCATAGCTTCCGTTACCCACGGTCTTTCCGCATTGAGATATATTTCAATCTGTGGTGTCATCTTGTTGCAAGGCTTGTTCTTTCATTTGTTGTTTGCGAAGCTTGGCTGCTGCGCGTGCTTCACGAAAAAAACTTTGAAATTGTTCCAAGCATTCGGTTCCCAATACACCCCCCAATGTTTCGCATTTGTGATTGAGCGGCGGGTTTGAATCCAACAGATTTATCCACCCTCCACAGGCTCCGCCTTTCGCATCCGGTATGCCGTACACTACACGACTCGGGCGACAGTGTACCATGGCTCCTGCACACATCGGACAAGGTTCTTTGGTTACATAAACAGTGCAACCCTCAAGGCGCCAGTCCCCTACGGCTGCTTCAGCCGCAGTCAGCGCAAGCATTTCAGCATGCGCCGTGGCATCCTTGAGGGTTTCCACCTGATTCCACCCACGGGCGATGACTCTGCCATCTTTTACAATGACACACCCGCAGGGAACTTCGCCGACCGCGCGAGCCTTTTCGGCTTCGCGCATGGCCAGCAGCATAAATTGTTCGTCCTCAGACAAACCAATGAAATTTTAGCGAATGGTGACGCGCGGGTCGTTGTCCAGAATCTCCTGCAGCTCAGGCCAACCTTCTTCGGTCTGATTCTGGAACATGTGCAGGTAAAGGGAAACGGCACCTGCAGGGTATTTCTCGAACAGAGAATCGACTGCCGCTTTCAGTGTTTCCGGGTCAAGGGATTCCGGAAGAACATCCACCACACCGTGGCCATTGTGGGCAATCCCCAGCTTTTCAATGAAGCTGATAAGCATACCTTCGTGCTTACGAATGAGCCATACCTGCAGCAAGTGGTCTGCAATGGTTTCAGCCGGCTTCCATGCCAGCATCTTTTTAATCCATTCAAACTGTTCCTCTACGGGCTTCTGCTGCATGAACTGGGGACGCAACTTCTTAAGGGCGCTCAGCTCGCGCAGTGCAGCGCGATACACGTTGCGCTCCTGATTGCGCATCCATGTGAGGAAATTGTTGACGGTTTCGTCGTCCGACTTCTGGAAAATGGTGTATGACTTCATGGTACAGTAACTAGATGGCGTGCGGGCAGTAAAACACATTCTTTGTGATATTGCAAGAAATAAGTAACAGAATGACGAACTATCGTGGTGAGCCAGTTCAATTTAGCTTGACTTATGTGGTGCAATGGCGTATCCTCTTCGCGCATGGCTACGGACATCAAGTTCAAGAGAAATTTTTCCATTATCGCACACATCGACCACGGCAAGACCACCTTGTCTGACCGTTTGTTGGAATACACCAATACCATCGGGGAGCGAGAGAAGCAAGATCAGCTCCTGGATGCGATGGATTTGGAAAGAGAGAAGGGCATTACCATCAAATCTCACCCGGTGACGATGCGTTACAAGGCCAAGGATGGAAATGTTTATGACCTGAATTTGCTGGATACTCCGGGGCACGTAGACTTTTCTTACGAAGTTTCTCGCTCATTGGCCGCTTGTGATGGAGCTGTGCTCATTGTGGATGCGGCTCAGGGTGTGGAGGCGCAAACTTTGGCCAACATGCACTTGGCTCTTGACCAACAGTTGGAAATTATTCCCGTTGTCAATAAGATTGACCTTCCCAGTGCTAATTTACCCAAGGTGTACAAACAACTGGAAGATGTGATTTGTATTCCCCATGAGGAAGCCATTTTGTGTTCCGCCAAGGCCGGTATTGGCATTGAGGAGGTGCTGGAGGCCATTGTGCAGAGGGTTCCGGCTCCCCAGTTGCCGGAAGATGACCTTTTGCGAGCGCTTGTGTTCGACTCCGTGTATGATGCCTATCGAGGTGTGGTTTCATACGTTCGCTTGGTGAGTGGTTCAGTATCTCGAGGCATGAAAGTGAAGCTCTTTGCTTCCGATGAAACCTACGAGGTGAAGGAAGTGGGTATTTTTACCCCCAAAATGCAGGCAACGGATAAGTTGGAAACCGGTGATGTGGGCTATATCATCGCCAATATGAAGAGTGCTGCAGATGTGAAGATTGGTGACACGTACACCAATTTGCAAAATCCCTGCCCGGAGCCATTGCCCGGGTTTAAGGAGATCCGCCCCATGGTGTTTTCCGGCATTTATCCTGTGGATTCTTCTGATTATGAGGCTCTGAAAGCCGCCATGGCCAAGTTGCAGATTAACGATGCAGCCTTCACCTACATGGGCGAGAGTTCCGTTGCTCTCGGTTTCGGCTTCCGCTGCGGTTTCCTTGGCCTCTTGCACATGGAAATTATTCAAGAGCGTTTGCGACGTGAATTTAACATGGATGTGATTTCTACCTATCCTTCCGTGATTTACGAGGTAACGAAGACCGACGGAACGGAAATGCTGGTGGATAACCCCAGTATCTTGCCGGACCCGCAGGAAATCCAAGAGATTCGCGAGCCCATTGTCAAGGTGTTCGTCATGATTCCGGCAGATTACATTGGCGATATCATGCGCATTGTGATGGAGAAACGCGGTGAAGTGATACATACCGAGACGATTGACGACACACGCGTGATGCTTACCTGCCGCATTCCGATGGCTGAGATTTTGGTAGACTTCAACGATAAGCTCAAGTCCACGACCCGTGGTTATGGTTCCATGGACTATGAGTACGATGGTTACCAAGCTGCCAAGCTGGTGAAGATGGATATGATGATTGCCGGCGAGCCGGTGGATGCTTTCTCTATGATTGTACACCGTGAGCGTGCCGAATCTCAGGGGCGCGAGATTGCGCTTAAGCTCAAGGATGTGATACCAAGACAACTCTTCACTGTGGCCATTCAGGCTTGTATTGGTGGCAAAATCATTGCCCGCGAGAGCATTTCTGCCATGCGTAAGAATGTGACAGCTAAGTGCTACGGTGGTGACGTGACGCGTAAGCGCAAGCTGCTTGAAAAGCAAAAGGAAGGCAAGAAGCGCATGAAGTCCATTGGCCGAGTGAATATCCCGCAGGAGGCCTTCATCAACGTGCTCAAGACGGGCGATTGATGCTTCAATCTTGCTTGCTCGGATGCCCATGAAAACCGGACTGATACTGGAAGGCGGTGCCATGCGTGGCTTGTTCACCGTCGGAGTGCTGGATGTATTCATGGAGCAGGGGATTTGCGTGGATGCAGCAATCGGAGTATCTGCCGGTGCAGCATTCGGCGTGAATTACAAATCCGGGCAAGTGGGGCGGGCCTTGCGCTATAATACGCGGTTTTGCAATGATTCTCGCTACTGCGGGTGGCGTTGTTTTTTGAGGGATGGTAATATCTTCAGCCGGGATTTCGCCTATGATGAAGTTCCGCTCAAGCATGATCCGTTTGATTTCGAGGCATATAGCAGGAATCCTATGCCTTTCTACCTTGTCTGCACAGATGTGGAAACAGGTGAGCCCGTTTACCATCAATACAAGGGAAAGGAGGATCATCTATTCGAGTGGATTCGCGCTTCGGCTTCCATGCCCCTGGTATCGCAATTTGTAGAAATTGAAGGACGAAAACTCTTGGATGGAGGTATCACGGATTCTATCCCCTTGCGCTATTTTGAAAACATGGGGTATAAGCGCAATATCGTCATCCTCACTCAGCCGCCGATGTTTGAGAAGAAGGAGAATAGCTTGCTTTTTTTAATTCGCCTCAAATACCGTAAATACCCTCACCTGGTGCGGGCAATGGAGCAACGCCACATCGTTTACAACGAAACGCTACGCTATATTGAGCAGAAAGAACAGCAGGGGGACGTCCTTCTCCTGCGCCCTGAGTCTCCCTTGCCTGTGAGTCGCGTGGAGAAAAATCCGCATAATCTGCACCAAGCTTACAAAATCGGACGCGAGCTGGCATTGTCCAAGCTCGCGTTAATCCGAGAGTATCTTGACGCTTCGCGCTGAATTGTTTTAAAAGCCCGAGACCAAGATGGAGAGCTGCGGCTCCCATTAATTTTCAGCATTCGAGAAGACGGGGACCGGCAGTTCTTCCGGTTCCTTTTCGCCACCCAGCAAATCGCCAATATCCATGAGAGTGACAAAGATGAAGAATCCGAAAAGCAGCATGATGAATCCCATGAAGATGCTATTTAAGATTCTGCTGTTGATGGGTTTGCGGCGTATCATTTCGATGAAGCCCAGCACTACATGACCACCGTCTACTACAGGCAAGGGAAGCATGTTGAGCACAGCCAAGTTGACATTCAGTACCACGGCAAACCACAGTACCAATCGCCATCCTACCCCATTCTCTGTATCCAACATCTTGTATATGTAAGAACCAATACCTACCGGGCCGGAAAGATG
Source organism: Akkermansia sp. (assembly GCA_017398355.1). GTDB lineage: Bacteria > Verrucomicrobiota > Verrucomicrobiia > Verrucomicrobiales > Akkermansiaceae > Akkermansia. The sequence goes on from JAFQGD010000025.1 coordinate 77,921, forward strand.
CTGTACACCAATGTTACTACCGGGGGCACATACTTTTTCGAGAGTGTCGCCCATCCATTTGAGACTCTGGTTTACCTGTGCCTGCGGGCTGGGATGTTCCAGCTCAATATCCCCCATGGTATTGGCCCAGGTTAACCCCAGAATAGGAGTTGCGCCTTCTTTGCCTTGCCAGTTTGTTGGAAGCGCCGGGCAAATTGTTACATCACTCTGACTCCCATCTGCGGATTCTACCGTAAGCGTCATTTCTTTCGCTTCTTCCGAAGCAGCCAATATTGCATAGGGTGCGTAAATGGGTGCCCCATTGAGAGCTACTACTCTTTGCCCCGGTTGCAAACCACTCTTGGCCGCAGGGGAGCCTTCTATAATCTTGCCGATGATGGCGGGGACAGCCGGCAGTATGCCAACTTTGCGCAATGCGCTACGCTGCCAGAGAGAAGTTTCCGGTACTTCAAAACCACTTTGTATGCTAAGTTTCTCTTGCTTGCCATCTGCCGTAGTACGCAGCACGTCAAACGTAATTTTTTCATGCTCACTCATGGCGACCAGTTCGGTCACGCCTTCCATGTTACCCACCCATTTAGTTACTTTCTGACCATCAATTGCTAAGATTTTATCCCCCGGCAGTAGCCCTGCTTGCGCAGCCGGGGCATTCGGAAGAAGATACCCGATGGTGGTATCTATATGGGCGGTAGAGGGTTTGCCTACACACCACACTATGACTGCAAATACATAGGCCAACAGCAATGAGAAAAAGGGACCCGCTGCCGCGATGATTACTTTGTCCAACGGCTTGAGTGGCTCAAGCTTTCCTTCCGGACGGTCTGCTTTACCTTCAATCCCCTCCATCAGTGTGCGTGTTCTTTTGGCATCTTCTTGGGGGGAAAATTCATCTTGCGTTTCCTCTGTATCTTCCATTTGTGGCAGAGAGACAAATCCGCCGGCCGGAATCCAGCCCAATCCCCATTTGACTCCGCCTATTTCTTTTTGCCATATGGGCTTGCCAAACCATATCTGAAAACGGTCAATATAGGCTCCGCGCCACTTGCCTGCCAAGAAATGCCCCAGCTCGTGCACGAAAATCATGAGATTGAAGAAAAGAATCACCAACACGATGATTCCAACGGTGTAAAAAAATGAAATGATTTGCTCCATAATTGCTCGCCCTTCAGCATGCCATAGTTTCACTCTCCCTGCAAGCGTCTTGCATGACATAACAGTAACTCACGTATGGCGAGATTATTTCTTGACCTCGCGCGCGCGACGTGTTAGAAGTGATTTGTAACGTTTTAGCCCCAATATGCGCTATTCCATCTCAGATTTGGCCAAGAAAACAGGGTTGTCCATACATACTTTACGCTTCTATGAAAAGGAAGGTATTTTACGTTATGTAGAGCGTACAGCATCCGGGCGCCGTGTGTATGGCAAGGCGAGCTTGGCGTGCCTCATCGGGGCGTTGTGCATGAAGCAGGCCAAACTCACACTCTCCCAAATCAAGGAGTTCTTTGATATGACCAAAATGGGGGATGAGACATTGCCCCAACGATTGGAGATGCTGACAACTGCGCGCGAAAATCTGGAGGAGATGCGCCAGCATATCGACCAGTGCCTCGAGCTTGTGAATTTCTTCGTATCCGGTGGGCAGGATGCTTTGGCTGCGCTTGAAAGAGGTGGCGATGCTGATGCCGCTTTCCCATTCTTAACCTTGGACGGAATCCTCAAACTCCCCTGCAAAATTGTGGGTGATGGTAAGATTGAGCCCTTCTTGCCGTCGGATGAGGAAAAAGCAGCCCCCAAGAGAAAGAAATCAACTAAGAAGGCATAATTTTAGCGCTATTGCTGTTGGGTGTTGCCGTGGTGGAGTTTACTTGCCCAAGCGGGGTCTGTCTGCAGTTCTCCCATGAGAGAAATGAGGTCTATTTCTCCGCTTTGCACCATTTGGTATAGTTTTTGCAGGTTGAGGTGATTGTGCGTTGCCTCCTCTCCGGTAGAAATGACGGGTTTTCCTGTGATAATCCGCGTCCAGCCTGCCAAATTGAGTCCGCTTCCTGTAAACTCCGGCTTTGCAAAGTGGCTGCCTGTGCAGTGAAAAATGTCCACTCCTGCCTCCTGCAAGGGATGCAAAAATTCAGACAATTCCTCAGGTGTGGAGGCCAAAGGAATCTTGCATTGGCCTATTCCGACTTGTGAAAAGCGAAAAATAATAGGGAAATTTTTCCCAACTTGTTTTCTTACGGCGTGGATGATATTAGTTGCAAAGCGGGTGCGGGAAATGGGGTGTGCGCTGTATTCATCGTGCCGGTGATTTGTTTCCGTGCGGAAAAATTGATCGATGAGAGAACCGGCTGCTCCGTCTATTTCTACTGCATCAAAGTTCAAAATTCGTGCTGCCCCTGCGGCTCGGGCGTACGATGAGACCACCTCTTGCATCCTGCTCTGGTTCATGCTTTCTCCATTCTTTTCCAAAGTATATGGAGATATACCGGATGGGCCGATGGGGAGAACATTCGGTGTCTGTTCTGTCCCTTCTGTTGGCCTATTCATACCGGCATGCCGAAGACGTGGAGCTATCTTGCAATGCGTGGCATGCACGATTCTGCATATTTGTTTCCATGTGCGGAGGGCTCTTCCTCCATAAAATCGCGGAGTCCTCATATCATCAGCTGCGGCCGGATCATCGATGGCAACCGGTGCTGTCAGAATCAAGCCTACTTCATTGGCTGCTCGCTGGCGGTAATATTGCATCAGGCCTTGGGAGGTAAGCCCGTAGGGGACTTGTTCCTGCGCCATGACGATGCGACTCGGTAGACTGATTTTTCTGTAGCTAAAGGGGCGAAAAAGGGTTTCTACTTCTCTCAGAATAAGCTGGTGCAAGGTATTCATGTCGGGTGCAAATGTAGCGCCCAACTTTTCTCTTTTCAAGATGATAGAATAACTGTTCCTGGCTGTGTATAATCACAGCCCCAGTTTTTCTCGGAAATAAGCAATCGTTTTGTCGAGCCCTTCGCTCAAGGGGATGGTGGGTTTCCACCCTAACTGCTTACCAGCCAGGGTGATGTCCGGTCGGCGTTGGGTGGGGTCATCTGCCGGTAGCGGTCTGTGGACAAGTTTGCTGGTTGTTGGTATCTTCTGCAACACCAAATCAGCTAATTGGCGTATGGTGAATTCCCCCGGATTGCCTATGTTGACCGGCCCTACAAATCCCTGTTCGTTTTCCATCATGCGCACCATCCCTTCAATCAAATCGTCCACATATTGGAAAGAGCGGGTTTGTTGTCCCTCTCCGTAGATGGTGATGTCTTCTCCGCGCAATGCTTGGCAAATGAAATTGGATACCACGCGCCCATCTTCCGGGTTCATATACGGCCCGTATGTGTTGAAAATACGAATCACGCGTATATCAACCCCTTCATGCCGGTGATAATCAAACATGAGACTTTCGGCACAGCGTTTGCCTTCATCGTAGCATGCGCGAATGCCTATGGGGTTTACGTTCCCTCGGTAGCTTTCTACCTGAGGGTGTACTTGCGGTTCTCCATATACCTCAGAGGTGGAAGTTTGCAAGATGCGTGCCCCGTCTCGCTTGGCTAATTCCAGCATGTTCAGGATGCCTAATACGCAGGTCTTTGTCGTGAAAATTGATTTGTTACCCTGATAGAACGGTGGAGATGCCGGACAAGCCAAATTGTAGATGCGATCCAGTTTCTCCGAACAATCGTATGGGCTGATAACATCGTGTTCTACAAAGCTGAAACGAGGATTATCCAGCAGCGGTGCCACATTTTCTAAGGACCCGGTGTAGTTGTTGTCCAAGCAGATGACTCGGTGCCCTTCTTCTATGAGCCTATAGCAGAGGTTACTTCCCACAAAACCGGTGCCACCTGTCACGAGTATCGTCTTCATGCCTACGACTTTACATCAGCATTCTTCGCTTAGCAAGCTCAAATTGCTTTTGCTCGCTCCTCTTAACCTCCCTCACGTATGCCGAATATGATGATTTTCTTTCTTTTGTGTTAGATTTATTTCTATGCTTTTTATAGGTTATAGAATGTGTGTTATCAATGCCTTTTGTGCTTGTAAGGCCATCTGAAGATTGCTATACTGACAGTATCAATAAATTTTTTATGAAACTGCGAGTAAACTTTTCTCTTCGTAAAGCATTGTTGGCGTGCATGTCTGCTGTTGTTGTTTTCTCTTCTTCTGCGGCATGGGGGACAACACCTTATATGGTTGAGGGTGTGGATGCCAATAATTACATGGATTCAGAGCTCTTTTATGATGCCGGTAAGGGATATTACTGGACTTGGGATGGTTACGAACCATACGAAGGTGCTAAAAAGCTGTACAAAGAAACGAATAGTTACGCCTTTTTGGGGGATTTGGCCGGGCGCGTCGCTACGAGTAGCGGCATTTCAAAGTCCACCTTCAATAATTTGACATACGATGCCAATACGTGTTGGTACAACGTTGCCTCCAACGTCCTCCAGTACTGGCAGTCATGCTACGGGGTGTTTGCTTCTGATATTGTATACGGATATACCTACAATAAAGACTATGCAGACGATTTGGGTGGCACGCAGTCCCTCAAATTAGGGATGTACTTTTATGATAACTGGAATAATACGGGTGGCAATCTTCAAATGGCCGCTACATGGTATCTTCAAGGCACTGAAGATGATGATTATTATAGCGGTGGCAGCCTCGTAAACAAGGGGAAAGGTGGCTTTTACTACCAGTATTTTGGGGATGCGGATTCCACCCAATATACATATGCAGATGAAATAGCTCCTGCTTCTATGGCCGATGTTCTGGCAGACCATTTAGGAATGGAAAAACAAAAAGATGGTTCCTATAAGGTGGTACGCCATGGGCAGTTGGCAGATTTGAGTGTACACCACTACAGCGGTTCTTACCGTTACGGGCATGCTTTGACTCTCTATGGCTTTAGCGTGGATGACAAAGGGATGTTGGAGTCAGTTCATGTCACCAATTCCGATGACCAAACCTATAAACTGTTTACGCTGTATGTGAAATACGTAGATGGAGAATACCGACTGTATGAGGATGCCGCATGCAAGAATCTGTGGACCTATGCGGAGTATGATTGGCAAATAGAGTCTGTCTCCAGTATCAAGACTCCCGCTCTTTTGCAGCAAATGTATGCGGATTATACTTCTGCAGATACTCCGCAGGTGTGGACAGGTAAGCAGAGTACCTGGAAAGCCCCTCAAGCATATTCTATTGGAGAGGCCCTTCCTGATGCCACTACGGGATGGGATGTGAAAGTGGGAGATAAGTATTTTCATGCGTATGCAGAAGCCGGCCGAAAAGTGCGTTTTGATGACCATGCCAAAGATGGCAAGGTGGCAGTGCAGGGGATAGTGAATACCCCGGAGATGATTCTTGCGAATAACAGCATGAATTATGCATTCTCCGGTAGCGGCTCGTCTTCCATTCGTGCAGATAAACTGACAGTCCTCGGTAGTGCCAATACGTCCATAGCCAATGTTTCTCTTTCCGGCAATACCGCATGGATACAGCATGGCTCGTTGGAGTTGGGAAAAAACAGCAAAATGAACTATACAACGGCTGTTTTCGAGTCCGGTGCGGCTCTTAAGCTCAACAGCGGTTCGGCTCAGTTCGATGCATTGACCTTGGGTGCAAACAGCTCACTGTTTATTGGTGCTAATAGCTCATTGGGCGCTACATCGCTTTCGGTGGCAAATGATGTCGTATTCCAATACACGGCACTTGGTGCGCTGCTGGAGTTCGATGGCTCCTTGTCTACTTCTTCTCCTATACGCATTGATTATCTGAATACGGCGGTGGCCGGCAGCCGCTATGCCCTTATTCATTTTGCGGATGGTTTGAGTAACTGGGATGATTTGTTCGTCTCCGGCTTTGGCTCTCTGAGTTATAGCTCCAATACGCTTTATTTGAATTATCAGCCCATTTCCCAAAAAGAGCATGGGAGCGATTTCACGCACTTGGACTCCACCCATAATAATGTGCGCTTGATATTTAACGGGCAGGCCTCCGGGACGGTAGAGGTTAATGGCGCTATTTCTCCGTATGCTGTCGATATTAAAGGAGGAAACTATGTGTTCAAGGATGGTGGCGCACCCGGTATTCTGAGGACGACAGACTCCATTACTTTAAGTGGCAATGCTGTTTTGCAATCGCATCTGGCGACACTGGAAGGCAACCGCATCAACTTGTTTGATACTTCCCACTTGGTTTTGTCTTCATCCGCAGCAAACACAATCAGTACTTTGTCTGCCTCCTCTGCCACCACCGTTCAGGTGTCAGGCGCTGAGACAAGTTTTCAGAATGTAACCAATCTGGGACATTTCATCGTTGATGAGACAGCCTCGGCTATTTTCAACAACGCTCGGGATTTGACTGTAGCGGGGATGGTGGATGCTGCCGGTTCTCTGAGTTTTAGAAATGCTTCCTCCACGCAAGGGGTGACGTATACCCTGTCCCAAAACAACAACACCCTTCGCAATGTCACCATAGGCGAGACAGATTCCCCACTTTCCCCGCGTGTGACGCTCGCTGTGCCGGGTGCTGTTTCCGGCCATTTTAACATATTGGCAGATGGCGAGTTGTGCTTGCTGGGAAATGGCAAGTTCTCTGCAACGGCTACGGGTAGCGGTTTGCTGTCGGTGGCACATGAGGCCACCATCACGATGCCGACCCAAAACAGTGCCGCTCTTTTTTCCAATTCGTTGAATTTGAAGATTGACGGAATGGCAACAATCGGAGATGACAACAATCTCATGCGTGCGAAGTTTGCCTCTCATGTGGATATCTCCGGTTCACTGACTCTCTACGGTAGTACATCTGGTTCAGATTCGGACTATTTATCTATGGATGCGTTGCATCTGGATGGTGGTAAGTTGCTTTTTGCAAACAGATACGTATCCTCATATTCGTATAATCCTTTTGTGCGCAAAATTACGTCATTGGATGTGGCTGATGGTGGCGGTACCATCGTTTCTCAAAATGAACAGGGCTGGACAGATATGCGAGCTACCATCGACGTCGGTTCTCTCTCCGGTACCGGCAATCTGAACTTAAACGGCGAGACGTTCTGTACTCTCAATCTTTTCCGCATAAATGACGTCGGTGAAACCGGATATTCCGGGACGATTACGGTGTTGCATGACAATATTACGTGGACGGATTCGTATGACCAAGCGACCATTCTGGAGCTCAAGAGCATGTCCATGGAGGGGGCCGTTTTCATCAAGACCCATCAACCTTGTACCAACCCGGATTCCAATGCAATGTTTATTACTGCTCTGGGTGTAGATGGGGATGTGGAATTGGGGGGCTTGGGCTCCTCGGACAAACCCGCGACGCGTGTCTACCTTTATAGTGGATACATCAAAAATAACGTAACAGAGATGGTGCATTCATCTGATATATCATCTTTTATCGATAAGTCCTCCCACACGCTCACGCTCAACACGAAAGATAATTATTCATTTGCCGGCACGGTTTATGATTCCCTGAATCTTGTGAAGAAAGGAGCAGGGGAGCAGGCTTTCATCGGTGATATATCTCGTTTCAATGGCTCGGTAGATGTGCAGGAGGGTACGTTAAGAGTCAAAAATTCTCTTTCTGCGTCGTCTGTGAACGTGGGGCATCATGCAGTACTGCTCTCGGAAGGCAATCTCAACACCGGTGCAAGCCTCACGATGAATAATGGGGCTATTGAGTCTTCTTCCTTGGGGAGTTCGGCTGCTCAATTCTCCGGCGTGAATACCATTACAGCCTCTGCTGTGGAGGGTGATACTTGGACACTTCATTTCTCAACAGCTCATTTGAATCAAGCCGTAGTGACCGTAGCCGGTTCGCTAACCTTGTCCGGTCTGGCCGTGGAATATGATGCAGATAAATTGTACACGGCGGATTATGTGCTCTTGCGTAGTACGGGGACGTTAACCTTGGAGCATTCTTTGTTGAATACCTTTGTGAAGAAAGAAACCATTGGAGGCGTTCAGTATAACACGCTGATGTATAAGGTGACGGATGGTGGATTGTTGCTGCCTCGCACCACCCCTGCTACTTTGACATGGGTGGCTTCATCCGGCGTGTGGGTGAACAACCATGGGCACAATGAAAAGGTATGGTCCGCCGATGTGTATAACTGCAATTTCTATGATGGGGATACAGTCATTTTCAGCAAAAACGCAGATATTTCCTTGGATGGAAATTTGAAGCCCGCTTCCGTCAAGGTTAACAATGTAGAAGGTTCTGTTGTTTTCTCCGGTTCAGGTAGCATTGCCGGGACGGCTTCTCTCAATAAATCGGCTGCGGGCAAGTTACAAATCAATACTGCAAATACTTATTCCGGTGGTACATCCATTTCCGGTGGCTCTGTTATCATAGGCCATGTTTCAGCACTTGGCTCAGGTGCTGTTTCCTTGAGTGGGGGGCTCTTGGACATGTCGGGCCAGCATGTTACAAATGCCCTGGCTATTTCCGGCAATGCTACATTGCAAGGGGCTTCGAATTACAAAGGCCAACTTACGCTGCAAAGCGGTACCCTTGCCGGTGATACGATTGCATTGAATAAGACCGCCATCCTCCAATCCGGGACGGTGCATGCCAAGTTGAGCGGGCAGGGCGGCATTGAGGTGTCGGGAAATGTCAATCTGACTGCGGCCAATGATTATGCCGGTGGCACAGTATTGAAATCCGGTCAATTATCCATTCTCAACCAGGGGACCATAGGCCTCGGTGCTATTTCTGCATCCGGTACATGTAGCCTCAAAGTGTCTTCTACCTCTCCTCTCGTTCTCAAGAGTGCCATCAGCAACAGCGGCACCTTGTCTCTATCTGGTCAATTTGATGTGTCAGGCCTTTCCTCTTCTCCCATTGCGGCTACACATGTGAGTACATCCGGGAAAAAGGGGAACAGTGGTTTCCTCGTTTCCGGTGGCTATACAGTGCAAATGGTGAGTGGCGGAAAGACCGAAGGTGCCGGTGCTATCATTAAACACGGTGCTGATAAGCTTGATTTGGACACTAAGGGCGTGGCTACCCGCGCCGCTACTACTGATTATTCGTTGTATACCTTGGCCTCCGGCGATTCCACCGGCATTACTTCCATCATGGAGGTGGCAGCAAGTAAAGGTTGCAATACAACAAGCATCACCACAACGGGCGGTTCCCTTTCGTTGGATGCCAAGAAGGTCTCCGGGAATCTCATACTGGATGGGGGCTCTCTTTCTTTCCTCAATAACACGATTTCAGTCGACGGTTCATTGACTCTGCGTGGCAAAACGAATATATCGTTGGACGGCTCCTATACGAGTGCTACTCGCTACACGCTTATTTCTGCAGCCGGAGGAATTGATGGGAATTGCGATAATCTTTCCATAACAACGTCTCACCCCCGCAAGAGTTATACGCTTTCCCTTTCCGGTAATTCTCTAGTAATGGATGTGGTGGATATGTCTGCCTCTCTCTCTTGGGCCAATGAAAAGAAGGCCGTGTGGCAGCTGGGAGCAGGCGGCTGGGTTGAAGGCGGCATGTTCTATGATGGCGATGATGTCAAGCTGGTAGATGGCACCGTCACCATCTCGGGCAAGGTGGCTCCCGGGGAGGTGACCATCAGCCCCACCAAGAGTCTCACGCTGAAGAGCGATAAGAAGAATCCCGGCTCGATTAGCGGGGAGGCTTCCGTCACCATCACCGGCGGTGCCAAGGCCAAGGTGACGATGAATGAGG